>CALCWF010000114.1 GCA_937906355.1 uncultured Rickettsiales bacterium | reverse complement strand
CCAAGACCTGCCCATGTTGATGCGAGACCGAAGTTCCATCCGAACTGACCTGCATAACCAACGAAAATTACGGCTGAGAAGTATGATGTACCGAATGCGAAAGCTGTAAGCCACGGTCCTACGGAGCGGCCGCCGAGAACGAATCCGTTAACATCGGTCGCATGAGATTTCGACATTACTCCGATCGCAATCATGACTGCGAAGAATACGATTAAGAACAAATCGTTAGCAATTGGTCTTTTTACTGCTCTTGGAGTTGCAAGTAGCGACGCGTTATCTGCTATAATTGGTTTCTTTTTTTGCTCTACGTTAGAGAAGTATACTCTCGCCTTCAAGATTGCACAACTATGCGGAATGGCTATTTTATTATATATAGGAGTTAAAATGCTTGCCTCGAAGTCTGAGAGTCTGTTGTTAGAGAAAGCTGAATTGTCTGTTAATAAGATAGAGGCTTATAAGAGTGGCTTCGTTGTTACAGTGACTAATGTCGGTATAGCTACCGTTATCATAAGTGTTATTTCTCAATTCTATAAATACGTCGATGGCGGAATAGGATACTTTGCGTTATTGATAACGATACCGGTTGTTAGCTTCATGACGTTCTTCATGATCGCGTGTGGTTGTTATTTTCTAAAATTGTGGAAGATTTTCGGTAAGTATGCGTGGATCCTGGATAAGATTGCGGGTGTTATACTTATTGTATTGGCAATTTTGAATATTATTGATATTATTAAAATAATTGCTATTCTAAAATAGCACTTTTTAGTGATCTCGTTTTTTATCTGCGTCTGCTATTGAATCGATTTTGCGGAAAAAAGAAGAAATAGAAGAAAAGAGAGATAGAGCGTAGAAAGAGAAAAAAGCAAGAATCGCACTAAGAGAATATATCAAAGTCGTAAATAGAATACTGATTATTTTAATCATTTCTTGCAAATAAAAAACATTTCATTTGCTTAAACTTGTTTCTTATAGCATTCATATGGTTGCCTTAGTTACGATGCCAGCTCTTTCGCCCACGATGACGGAAGGTAAGATTGTCGTTTGGAATAAGAAGGTTGGCGACAATGTAAACGTTGGGGACGTCATGTTGGAGGTAGAGACCGATAAGGCAGTTATGGAGGTCGAGGCTCAGAATAAAGGAACTATTGGAAAAATTTTGTGCGAATTGAATTCAGTTGTATCAGTTGGTGAACCAATAGCTTTGATTCTCGAGAAAGGTGAGACGGAAAAGGATTTAGATAATTTCTCTATTCCGGAGAGTTCAAATTCTAATTCTTCGACGAACAATAAAGACGACGATCATGGTAGCGATGTCGTAAAAGATGGCGTTCGTGCCACGAACGATGTGAACGTTAGTAATATTAATAGTCGCAGTTGTCGTGAGTCAGGTGCCTTTAGTGTGAATAATGATAGTAAAAGCTGTGTTTTTGCAAGTCCACTAGCAAAGAATATCGCAAATATGAACAGCATCGATATATCACAAGTTGCATCACTTGGTGGCGGTTCCGGACCGAATGGAAGAATAGTGAAGGCTGATGTCGAGAAATTTTTGTCCTCTTGTGGTAGTAGCATCGTCGCAAGTTCCATCGGGAGAAATCCTGTCGAGTTTGTAGACGTTGAACCAGATGGAATGAGGGCGACTATTGCGAGTAGATTGGCTATGTCTAAACAACAAGTACCGCATTGGTATATGAAAATATCGGCAAATATGTCTAAGTTGGTTTCTTTTAGAGAAGAACTAAACAAGATGGCAAAGAATGTTAATGGTGTACCTGAATATAAGATTTCTGTGAATGATGTAATTGTTATGGTTGTTGCACGTGCACTGCATAGAAGAAAAGATATCAATGCGAGTTGGATCGATGGAAAGATACGTAAATATAATAACGTCGATGTGTCGGTCGCGTGTTCTGTCAATGGTGGCGTTATAACGCCTATCGTTAAAAATGCTGATCAAAAGGGATTATTAGAGTTGTCCGCTGAAATTAAAAAACTTGTATTATTAGCTCGTGACGGTAATTTGTCGCCAAATGACTATACGGGAGGTAGTATTACGATATCAAATCTTGGAATGTATGGAGTAAGGGAGTTTAGTTCTATAATTAATCCACCTCAATCTTGTATTGTCGCAGTCGGTGCAATCGAAGATTCTGTCGTTATCGACGAGCATAAGAATATTTGCATATGTCCTGTATGTAATATAACAATTTCTGCTGATCATAGAGTGATAGACGGCTCCGTTTTAGCGAGTTTTGCTAGTGAGCTTAAATTGATGCTTGAAAATCCAACAATGATCGTCAGATGACTTATTTAATAGAATCATTTGACAGATAGAACTGTCTTCTTGACGGTTCCTTGTGCCATTCTTTTTCTATTTTTATTTATAATTCATTTTTATTATCTAAGACTTGTTCTGCATTAGGAACTATTCTTCTACCAATTTGAGTGTAAGTAATTCTAACAACTACTTTTCTATTGCCTAAAATGAGGGTTAAAATATCTCCCTCTTTAACTTCACTTGAAGGTTTGCTTACTTTATCGTTAATTAAAACCTTGCCAAGGTCACATAATTGCTTAGCTATAGTTCTTCTTTTTATTAATGTTGTTTGTTTTAAAAGTAAATCTAGTCTCATATAACTTCCTTCATTTTATTATGCTCAATGATATTTACCAAACTCTTTAATATATTTTCTAAATCATTTAATATTTCTTCTATTTTTTCTGCGTACATTTTTTCCTCCATTTTTTAT
>CALCWF010000113.1 GCA_937906355.1 uncultured Rickettsiales bacterium | reverse complement strand
AAACTAAAATAACAACGTATCTACGCTAGATAGATTACTGAAATTTTAATTGTAAATTGTTTAAAAGATGTTTCTCATTTACACGGCATAAATTCAACTATTTGCTGTATAAACAAATAAATAAAATCTCATAGTATTATCACTGCATCTACTATAAAACTTGAATTTTATCTTTTCGAGATAGATTAGAAACGTCTGCCTCGATAGCTCAGTCGGTAGAGCATTGGACTGAAAATCCATGTGTCACTGGTTCGATTCCAGTTCGAGGCACGTCTTACCATAAGACAGACGGACAAGCACTTGTCTGTTCTGTAATCTAAACTGAACCGCAATATAAATCCCGATAGTAGCTAATTACTTTGTTTCATCTCTCCGATTGATCAGTATCAGTATCGTCAAGTATCACCATTTTTTCGCCTGATAACGATAACTGAGCTAATCGCCTTGACAACTCGTCTAACGTATCAAGATCTACTTCCTTTTTTGAAATTAGCTGAACTATATTCTCTAATTGTTGCCTCGAGCTGACAATTTCGTCCCTCTTCACGCTATTTTCTCTGATCTCATTTTTATACTTGAAATAATTAATTATCGTATTCTGTCCTTTAAACAAACATACAATAAAGTATAGATTTATAGCTACGAACACGAAAACGATCTTCTTCATGCTCCTTATGAACTCTTCCTTATCCATCATCGTCTACAATAAACAAGATTGAGCTAAGCGAGAATTATTTATAATCAATACTAAAACAGCATATAGGTATAGATATGATCTATCTATTCGAACCGCTTTTCATTGATCATTCTAACTTTTCTCTCATTCCCATTCTCTTCTTTCTATTCTCGTTATCTCTACTTCAATCTATTTCTTTTCACAGCCGTTCTCGTCTTCCTCCGTTAGCTTCTTTATTTCTTTTCCTTCTTTGTCTTTGTTGTTTTTGTCTTTACTACTTTTATCTTCTTCGTCTTCTTTGTTGTAGGTTTCTTACTATCGTTAGATAGTCTATTGTCTGTCTGTTTATTTATGAAAAAGTTCTTACCGCATTTACATCTACCATTTTCTCTAGGATTTCTAAATACAAGACCTCTTTTTAGACGATCTTCTTTGTATTCAATTATAGTTCCGTTTAGAATGTCGGCGTCCTTCTTCGCAATGAATATATGCAGATCTTTCTTTACTATCTCAATATAGTTTGAAACATCCTCGACAGACTCAACGTATCTAACCTTATACATCAAACCACAATGCCCTTCTTCTAAACTCAAACGAACACCTTTCACGTCTTTGTCAACCTTTGCAAGATGACTGTCGGTAAACGCTATTGCCTCATCTGTTATTTCTATAGAAATTTTCTTCCTATTCTTCTTTTTCTCTTCTTTTTTCTCCTCGATTATGTTATTTTCATTTTTACGTTCACTGTTAGACTTACAATCAACCAACCTTTTGCGATCGTTCGTGTCAATATAGTCTTTACTATTCGCATTAGATATATTTCTGTTGACTTTTGTATTACAATGACGAGGAACATTTCCGTTTGTATCGTTGTTTATGTTCTCGCTGTTCGCTCTGTTCGTATC
>CALCWF010000112.1 GCA_937906355.1 uncultured Rickettsiales bacterium | reverse complement strand
TGTAACGTTCACATAGCGTCAGAACTTCGATATCGCGACTTCAATTACAAAAAAGGCGGAGTATTTATATTCATATCTCAATCTGGTGAAACGGCAGACACGATAGCTACCTTGAAATTAGCAAAAGCCCATAAACAAAACATAGTAAGTCTGGTCAATGTCCCTAAAAGCACGATAGACATTCTATCTGACGCAACGCTATATTGTCACGCCGGCTCCGAGATAGGTGTAGCATCAACAAAAGCTTTCACAGCACAACTAAGTATACTAATAATGTTAGCTCTAAGAATAGGTCTAAAAAAACACGTCATACGACGAGCCGATGGACGCAAGCTGGCTAATACGTTGTTATCAATAGGAACAGAGATGTCGAAAATAATGAGACTAAGGAACGACGCAAAGCGTATCGCAGAGAAACTCTGCAAGTCGAAATACATAATGCTCGTAGGACGAAATGTATCTCATGGAATCGCATTGGAAGGTGCTCTCAAAATCAGAGAGCTAACTTACATTCCTACCGACGCATTGCCAGCCGGAGAACTGAAACACGGAACAATCGCACTTATAGATAAGGAAACTCCGGTCATCGCTATCGGTATACCAGATCATACATTTCAAAAAACGTGCTCGAACGTCGAGGAAATACTCGCCCGTGGTGGAAAGGTTATAATGCTAAGCAATATGTATGGCGTCGGACGATTCGCCAGCGAGTGCTACGATAGCATCATTCTACCAGATAGCAATAACTTCATTGCTCCGCTTATATATGTAATCGTACTGCAATTTATCGCATACTATATGGCACGCGAAATCGGCAACGACATCGACAAGCCTAGAAACTTAGCTAAGTCCGTAACGGTAGAATGATGAATAGAATTATCTGTCCTTCGGACATTGAACCAATTTAAAATTTTAAAAATTGCAAATTAAAATATATCATTATCTACTACCAATAGGTACTGTATGGCTAATTTGTCTATCAAATTACATAATAATATATTCCTATTCCGTTGTATTCGCGATCTGCACTCTTTACTGGTGCTAGCGATTCATGAATTGAATTATTACTATGAAAATAGTGCACTATTGACTATACAATTTCGTTATTTCAGTTTAAAAAATTTATCATATGTCTACTTTAATAATAGATTGTGCGAGAAAAGAGAACTACGCAATTGCTATATTAGATAATAATAATAACTTGGATTATTTCAGTTTCGAGAGTCAGGCGAAGAAAACAATAAAGTCTAATATATACTTAGGGTGTATAACGCGCGTCGAACATTCGTTGCAAGCCGCTTTCGTCGACTACGGCGGAGGTCGTGCTGGCTTCTTATCGTTTTCGGAGATTCATCCAAATTACTATCAACTCCCTGTAAAAGACAAACAGGATCTGCTGAACTCTTTACACGAAGAGGAAAGGGAAAATGAAAACGATAATGAAAGTGAAAACGACGGAGAGGATTCCGATAAAAATGAAGATAAAGATGACTACGAAGGCAGTGAAACAAACCATAAAGACAAAAAAAGTGCCAGAGATGATAAATCAAAAATATTTTATAGAGTATACAAAAAATACAACATACAAGAGGTCATTAAACGTGGACAAACCGTTCTAGTCCAAGTCATCAAAGATGAGCGTGGTAACAAGGGAGCCTCGTTAACGACATATATCAGTCTGGCTGGACGATATTGCGTCTTGATGCCAAACAGTCCGCGTGGTATCGGCGTATCTAAAAAAGTTTTCTCATACGAAGAGAGAAAACGTATAGTTAATACAATCAAAAATTTCGGCGTATCACGTGGAACGGGTCTGATAGTAAGAACCGCTGGTGCGAAGGCAAGCGTCGAAGAATTAGAAAAAGATTACGAATATCTAATAAACCTATGGAATGATATTCGTAATAAAGCCATTCACTCAAAAGTCGGAGCCGGTAAATCGATATACGAGGAGATTAATATAGTTAAGCAAATAATACGTGATAACTACGAAACCGACGATAATTCGTCTATTGTAGTTAACGGAAAAAAAGGCTACGACGAGATAGTCGAATTCGTCAAAACAATAATGCCGAATGAGTTGTCAAAAATTACATTGTATGACGACAAGACGCCGATATTCAAGAAATTCGGTATAGATAAAAAGCTCGACGATTTGCTCGATCCGATAGCACGATTACCACACGGAGGTTATCTCGTCATCAATCCAACGGAGGCACTCGTTTCGATTGACGTTAACTCTGGTAAATCAATTCAAGGAAAGAACGTCGAAGAAACGGCTCTTGCTACAAATTTAGACGCAGCACGAGAAGTCGCGAGACAGCTGAGATTGAGAAACTTAGGAGGTCTGATCGTTGTTGACTTCATAGACATGAACGAATTAAAAAATCGAAAAATCCTGGAAAAAGAACTACAAAAAGTATTCTTGTACGATAAGGCAAAAGTCCAATGTGCAAAGATCAGTCAGTTCGGGCTAGTGGAGATATCAAGGCAAAGGATGCGTTCCAGCATCACCGAAATACTAACGGTAAAATGCGATCACTGTAACGGAATCGGATTAGTAAAGTCGCCAGCCGTTGTCGCCGTCGATATTTTCAATAGCATTGAAGAGAAATTATCTAATCCTAGCTTTACAAAAAAGGAATTTCTCGAAATAGTTGCAAGCGAAAAAGTTGTAGATTATATAGTATCAAATGGGAAAGAAGAAATTGAAGATTTACAACGTAGGTTCAATGTAAAAATAATAGCGTCAGAGCGATATTTTGAACACGAGGAAGAATTCGTTCTACAATCGTTAGATAACATTGGAGACAGCGACAGTGCTACCGAGATTTGTCACGTCACAGCTAGTAAGAGAAACGATAAGCCTGTCGTCAGTTGTTGTGACTACGACAACGATAACGACGAAAATAGGCACTCAAAATCTTACAAGGAAGACTACAAAAATGACGAAGAATACGATTGCGATGAAAACGAAAATAATATAGGAGGTTTAAAATCTCACGACGCGAAATGTAGTAATAATAACGACAAGTCGAGTGGAAAATTTTTTCAGAAAGTAAAAAAAATATTACTAGACAACGATGAATAGTTTATCTTAATAAAGATTCCAAAACGTCTGTATATCGTCGTTGTTTCAATTTTAGTATGAGTAGATTAGTGGCAAAAATATTTATAGCAATTTTTTTTAGCTATATATTAAGCACTAACGCTAATGCAAATTGGTGGAACGACATTGATTCGCCAAGTTGGTTAAAGCCGGCAGAGAATTCGAGTGCTTTTAAAGGTATTAAAATATCTGGCGACATTTTGCAATTCGCACCACTGGCTATTGCCGTTGGACTCGTACTTTATAATGAAGACGCACAAATTCATCGCACAAAAAGTTACAAAGACTTTGTCTACGAAGATGACGGTTTATTGCAATTAATAGCAACAACTGGCACGAGTGTCGCCACTGCAAATATTCTCAAAGTCGCAGTCGGAAGACCGAGACCGAGAGATTATTATAGAGGACAAGCATGGTTTCATGGAAGTAGATCTTTCCCATCGGGTCATACAGCAATGGCGTTCTCACCAGCCTTCTTTATCGCCAAGAGATACGGGTGGTCATGTGGTATTCCGGCATTAATGATAGCTACATACGTAGGCTATTCTAGAGTCGCCATCAACGCTCATTACATAACAGACGTCACGTTTGCAGCTGGACTGTCTGCTCTATTCGCGTACATATTTACACGACCGTATAAAATTGGAAAAGCAGTTGTAACGGTTGGCTCATCTAGTTTCGGCAATGGCGTCGGTGTTAATGTAGTATGGTAGTATAATCGTATAGACGTCATTTAATCGTGAATATTCCTATAGCCTACTACTCTACTTATACATACGATTACAACGCAGAATCAAAAGATATAAAAAAATTCATCACAGAGAATGAATATAGAAATATTCGATTATTGATTTGATTATTGACAAATATTTTAGTCAATACAAACTAGACTGATATATGACTATTGTATAGCCCTTGTGGTGGAATGGTAGACACGGCAGACTCAAAATCTGCTGTCAGCAATGATATGAGGGTTCAAGTCCCTCCGAGGGCACCATTATTATACATCCCGTCGTCAAAAACAGTCTAATAGTTCTTTCAAATGTGCGATATATTCAGTCAGTTGACATTAAATTAAATCTAATAACTCTCATATAACTTACTAGTTTCGCTTTATGACGAATTTCGATATTGTCAGCGACATTCCAACGACAGATAAGACGGTATTTTTATTGACCGATTTAGATGTTCCTATTAAAGATGGACGTATAATCGATGATGCAAAAATTAGATACGCAATGAAAACGATAGAGTATCTCGTTAAAACGGGGGCGAGAGTCGTCATTGCGACACATCTAGGACATCCGGCAAGTGAATACGATGAAAGATTTTCAACACGTATCATAGCCGAATATATAGACAAGAGAATGCACTGTGATGTCCACTTTAGTAAAGAATGCGTCGGCGAACAAAGTAGAAGAAATATATTCAAAACGAGATACGGTGATATAGTCGTTCTCGAAAACTTACTTTTCCACAAAGAAGAAAAGGAATGTGATATGAATTTCGCACGACAACTTGCTGATGGAATAAACGTATATGTAAACGATTCTTTCAGCTACTGCGAACACACATATACATCGGTGCTCGGTGTTCCTATATTTGCAAGATCTACCGCCGGTCTCAACCTTGCAAACGAAACAAAACAGCTCGATGTATTTCTATGCAGTACGAATAAATTCTCAACGGCAATAATTGGAGGTAGTAAATTTTCAGATAAGCACGACTTGATAGAAAATCTGATCGCGTCAGTCAAATGCTTAGTCGTTTGCAGTGGTGTCGCGAATACATTTTTAGTGGCTCTTGGAAAGAATATTGGTAAATCTATATACGAGCCCAATCTACTCGACGAAGCTAAAAAACTGCTCGATAAAGCAACAAAAAGTGGATGTACTGTAATACTACCAAAAGATGCAATCGTCGCAAATGACATCAATTTTAGTATGAAAAACATGGAAAAAACTACTAAAAACGCTAAAAATGCAAAAGATACGAACAAAGAAAATATATGTAAAAATATAAACGATATATCTAACGACGATATTATAGTCGATATAGGTTCAGAAACAACATCGTTAATTAGTGACGTCATGAAATCTTCCAAGTTTATATTCTGGAACGGCACGATCGGGATCACTGATTTTCAAACTTTCAAATCAGGAACGACAACAATTGCAAAAGAAATAGCAACTTTAACAAGAAAGAAACGCCTCTTTTCGGTAATAACCGGAAATGATACGCTTTCTACGATAAATAAAGGCAGTTATACAAACCACTTTTCCCATATCGCTAATGCACCGAAATCTACCTTACAGTATATGAGCGGTAAGGTCTTACCCGGAATTGAAATCTTGAAGCGACTCAGTAAACAATTAGCGTAATCAGTTGTGTTTCTCGCGGTCGTCTATCGACTCAAAAAATACAGGACGACGGTATAAACTTCAACCGGTCGTAATAAACAAACCTGTAAATTATACTAAATAAAACTTGCAATACCTCGTCTTTTTGATAAAATAGATACGGTGATTTATGTTGAATGATACAAAACAAGAACAGTGTATAAAAACCGAAGTCGGCGATGTTAGCTACTGGATAAACGACAAAGGAGAATTATCAAACAATCCAGAGCCGGTACTCACGATATCAGAAGAAAACTATAAAAAAGTTTTCAAAACAGAAAAAGGCACTCTATTCCCAACATTCCTAATAAAAATTATCAACGCTCTATTCGGAAGAAATAACAAAGATAATAGCATAAAAATTCCGCTTAAAATGATACGCAATAAAGACAATAAAAAAATAGATTTCGAAATTGAAGAAAAATTTCTCAAAGAAAAAGAAATCAATCTTGATGGCAAAAATACTACAATTGCGAGTTGTTTTTTTGATGGAAATAAAGTAAACGCACAAGAATGTGCACTTGTGAGAATCGGCGATATTAACGAAAAATATTTTACGGGTCTCGAAAAAAATCTTAAAACCGGAGAACAAAAATATGACCGTGGATTCGGTAAAACTTATGATGAAATAAATACAGAAAAAATATATAAGGAAACAATAAGCACAAAATTTGGCAAAACGTATATAATGGAAGAACCAGAAACTAAAAAATATAAAGTATACCAAGTATTCAATGAAGATTTACTTCAAAAAGCCACCTATGAAGAACGAGAAAAAGAAGGTATTAAAGATACAGACAAAATCATGATGAAAGATGGCGTATCGCATGAAAAAATTATTAATGAAATCAAAACTACCCAAACTGCCATAGATGGCGATATCAATGCCGATATGGCAAAAAAAATGAATCTAAAAGGTAATAGTTTGAAATATGTCAATCGTAACGAAATAAAAGGTGAAGACAAAGGCGAAGATGTCACTTATTTGCGAGCAATAAACGGAGAATTATATAAACAAATCGCGACGTCCGGAGACGATATAGTCGCCCAATCACGAGACGGTTCGAGATACGTAAAGCTAAATAAAGGAAAGTCTGATGTTGAAAATGAAATACCAGAATACTACGTTAGTAACATATCGAGTGATGGTATCTATATAGAAAATAAGGAAGAAGGAAGTAAATTATATTTTAACGATAAAGTTGTAACAATAAATGGTGAACATGAAGACGAAAAAGGACTATTAAGAAATATAGCAAATGGACAAGCGGCAAATGGAATGGAAATAAATTACACAGATGGGATGAAAATTACATGTAACGAGAAAAAAAGTGAGATAGGATACAACGGAGAGACAAAAATATGTGATTCGAAAGACTTCTACAAAGAAGCAATGGACGTTAGATGGGAAAAGAAACCTCTAATCAATATAAACGATATAACGTTCGCGAAAGCACTCGGTCGTTGATGCTTTTGACTAACATCGTATCGTTGAGCTTTTATCTAAAAAACAAATCGCGACAATAAAATGCAATCATCT
>CALCWF010000111.1 GCA_937906355.1 uncultured Rickettsiales bacterium | reverse complement strand
AGGCTCTCTTGATTAAAGACGAAGTGATGCGTCTTTTTAAAGAGTATGATAAAAATAAGCGAGAGACGACAAATAAAGGAGATGAAATACATACCCCATCTCTTGCTTACATAATTTCGAATTTTGATGTGATTAAAGAGAATCTGAATAAGGATATAACGTATGAAGAATATTCCGACTTTTACGCTCAGATGACTATATATGGAATTTTTATCGCTAAGATATATTACAAGGGAGCTGATGAGAGTTTTACGCTTGATGTTGTTAGCGATAATATTCCACAAATGAATCAGTTTCTACGCCAGTTGTTTTATACACAGAATAATTCATTCTATATGAACGATATCGTGAAAACGATAATCGAAGATACGGTCGAGATGATAGCTAACACTAATGTAGATGCAATACTTGACGATTTTGCGGATAAAAACAGAACCGCATCATCTATAATGGATTTCTATGAGCTATTTTTATGTAAGTATAATCCTAAGATGAAGGTTGCAGGATATTGGTATACTCCGCAACCTATTGCTAACTTTATAGTTAGACAGATAGATATAATTCTACGTCATACTTTTGGTATAAGAAATGGAATAATAAATACAGATGAGGTATTTTACGATAATGACGATACTATTAACTATAATCGTGCAACGTGTTCTCAGCATCAAGTTCAGGTGTTAGATCCGGTAGCTGGTACCGGAACATTCTTAGTTGAATTTATACGTCTCGCGTTTGCGAAATTTATACTAACGGGACGATACAGCGAGTGGAGTGATTATGTAGATCGATACTTATTAGATAACCTGAATGCATTCGAGATAGTTGTATCTAACTATATATTGGCACATTTGCAGGTCGATATAACGTTGCAACAATTTGGGACAAACGCAGACGATTTCATATCGAAGTATATTGTCAATAACAATTCTTTTCTAGACCCGAAGGATAAAAAATATCTTCTCGAAGGTTTCATCTGGCATAAGAGATGTGGTAAGCCGAATATAGAGGACGTAATAGCTGAATACTCTGGGTATAGTATATCAAGCGACTATCAAAGTCATTACAGAAAGACGAATATATTTCTAACAAACTCACTCGACGGAGATAACGATCCGGATGACGAATGCAACAAACACGATAAACAGAATGAATGCAGTAAGCGAAGTTCGAATGATCTGACGACAATCCAGATAGTCGAAGAGGGCGAGGGAGCTAGATATACAAAGCAAGATAAACATATAATGGTTGTATTCGGTGGTCCTCCTTATAGTGCTTCAACGAAGGATGTATGTAAATGGTTTTCGAATTTGATGAATGATTATAGGTATATAAGCAACGACGATGTGCGAGCGAACGAAGATGTTGACGTTATCGATAACGCTGACGACGTTGCTAATACGACAAAAAATAAGAAGGTCGTTAATCCACCGACCGCAGATTATGTTAAGTTTATAAGGTATGGAGAGCATTTTATAGAAAAAAACGGATACGGTATATTGGCGTATATAGTTAATAACTACTTCCTTGACGGAGTAACACATATAGGTATAAGAAAACATTTACTTGAAACGTTCGATGATATACTCCATATTGAGTTTGCAATCAAGAATATATT
>CALCWF010000110.1 GCA_937906355.1 uncultured Rickettsiales bacterium | reverse complement strand
TTTGGACGATACAAAGAGTATCTCCGTTCTTACTCTCAACTAATACTATATTCCGCTCGTTATCCTTACTCGCCTTGTCAAAGGAGGCGTTTATGAATGTTCCCTTTACATACTCTATACGTCTAACTATACAGTCAACTGGCATTCTCTGGACGTGCATATCGGTTATATTCATGAATACGCTAATCTTCGTATACTCACTCTTATCGTTCGAGTTCAACTCCTCTGGTAGAAGCGATGAACATACTTTTAAAACTAGACCATCGCAGGGAGATACTACAACGTTTTGACGCTTTGGTAAAATTCTATCCGGATCTCTGAAAAAGTATAGCGTTATGAGTAAAAAAAATATCAAACTAGTCGTAATAAAGCCAAGCCCAAACGCAAAGAAAGACGCAACAGTGATACCAGCTACTACAAATATTGTATTATTTCCGTGTTTACTTATCTTAAATCTGATGCCACTTATCTTCAAGTCGTTTATGTTTAAATTTTTCGCAATACTGAAAACAATAACTTTTAATCTAGCTAATACACACTTAGTCTTCTCGAAGAACGCTTTGAATGCACTTTTAATAGTGTTAATATTAATCATCGGATTAATGAGTCATTATACCGTATTTATTTTTAATAGTCAATTAAATATATTCGTTATTCTATTGAATTGATGAACTAAACGACAAAATTTTTACATTAATTTTACATTAATAATTATTTACATTAATTTTAATATCATTCTCCTATCTGAGTTCGATTCTAATTTATGCCTCTCGAAAAAAAAGAGACAGTTAAAAAAGAGACAATCTATATTGTAGATGGCTACGGTTTCATTTTTCGTGCCTTCTATGCTCTACCAAATCTAACGGCTCCAAATGGGACGCCGATGGGTGCTGTATTCGGCTTCTATAAGATGTTGATCAGTCTGATAAACTCAGTAAATCCGTCGCACATGATAATAGCTCTTGATACAGGGAAAAGAACGTTTCGTAACACGATATACGACGAGTATCTGGAAAA
>CALCWF010000109.1 GCA_937906355.1 uncultured Rickettsiales bacterium | reverse complement strand
ATGGGCAAATATTATCCCAAAAAAAACGAGACAAAATTTCTCAAAGATGAAAAACGACATCGATATTACACATACAATCGAAATTCGTTATCGTGAAGACGCGAAGGCGTGCAAAAAGATAATATTCGACAGTCGTGAATTCGAAGTCATCAGCGTATACTGTAAAAACGAAGAATACGAAATATTGATTTTCGAAGTGAAAGAAAACGTTTAGATAGTGTATCGAGCTATCTTCTTACGTTCACCAACAACGAACAAAATCGATATAGTATATACACTACATATAAACTATAATCAAAATAGTGTATATCTCTGTGTTTTATATGTTATATATGAATAAAGGTTTAGAACTACAAAAAATCGTCGTCAATAGTGCAAAAAATATAAAGTATCTGAAAGAAAACAATATCACCGTATTCGCATCCGTACCGGCGAAAGTAAATATCCCATATATCAAAATATCAAATATATCAATGAATAAAACGCAAGACACGAGCGGTATTCAAAATTTTACGATCGATCTATTCGTAGCAACGAATGGAAAGAATAATTGCCAAATATTAGAGATAATGGAAAACCTATATAATGATCTGTATTCAGAAATCAATACCTACATAGCATCAATCGGAACCGATATCCAAATCTTCAACGTGTATAACGCAAATTACTCCATTGAAGAAGATCTAAAAAATAACATCTGGTCTGGAAACTTCTATATCGATATCGACGTCATATAGCGTTATTATTTAAATAGTCTACCAGATACTCTCTACTTCTCTGAAAAAGCTATTATCATATCTTTATAAAGATTTTTCAAATCTTCCAGATCCTGAACTGTCGTGTACTCATTCGGTTGATGCATCATTTTACATTTCAAACCAAACTCGCAGACACTCTTACATATTCTTGCCATATATTCTCCATCCTCAGATGTTTTAATGTGCTCATTGTTTTCAATAGAGGTATCAACACCGCCCATTCTTGGCATATACCAAGCCTTATATGTTACTGTGTGTCCTTCTACTTCAAAACTACCCTCGCCCATAAGTTCGTTGCTTATTGTATCACCCATAAGGTCAACATAGGATACTTCATCTTTACGAACATAGAACTTTACCACATCAGCATAGATGAACTTATTAAAGTTCTCACCAATCTTATTCTTGAGAGTTCCCTTGAAATTCTGATAGTTCTTATTTGTCAGTTTGTCAAGGTTTGAAATTTTCACGATTGTTCCGTGGTCAGCACCTACTACGCTCTTAAACCACTTATATTCCTCTGTACCCTCAGCATAGGAAGCATCATCCACAAGAATCTTTCCGTGGTTATTAATGGCATCTTCAAGGGAAATTACAGTGTAGTTAACAACACCTTCAGAAACCTTTGT
>CALCWF010000108.1 GCA_937906355.1 uncultured Rickettsiales bacterium | reverse complement strand
AGTTAATACACCTCATACTAGAAATTTTACTGATGGGCCTGCAAAAAAAAGTAAAAGAAAAATAAAAAATTTTATTTATTCTCAAGACAGTAAAGAAAATTTTCTTATTCTTGAAAATACGAAAAAATTAAAAAAAACAATCTCCAGCCAACTCACAGAGTGTATGAATGCTCTGGATATAGATATAGTGCAATTCAACGACATGACTCTATCGTCAAATGGGAGCTTGAACAATATTTCATCTATAGACTGCATCAAAAATACATGCAATGAATTGAGCATATTTTTCAACTCCATTGACAAAAATAAGTGCGTCATACTATATAATGCATACTCATATGTAAATGAATGTATAGAGGAAATATGCAGGATAGATGCCGACGCTATACTATTTGAATCAGCACGTTCAGGTCACGAGCTACTCAATAATCTAATTAGTTATAAGCCGACGATACCGCTAGGACTGGGACTGTTCGATACGCATGGCAATAGAATTCCGGTAAAAAACGAACTACTCGTAACGGCAAAAAAAGTACTATCCTGTATCGATAGTAGTAAAACGATATTCGTAACCGACAGTGACTTTTTGCAAAATCAAAAGATAGAAAACATAGCAAAATCACTAAAAGTGTTCGGTAATGTAAAAGTCGATGTCTGTAAAATCACAGAAAAAAATTCGAAAAACAATTCTAAAAACAAATCTAAAAACGACAAGAAAAATGACGATAAAAAAACGCATAACGAAAAAAAGAATACATCAAATGAAACGTCCTCGCACAAAAATAAAACGGAAAAACTTAAAAAAAACGCAGAAACAACAACAAAGAATCCAAAAAAAGAAAATAAAAGTCTCATCAAGAATGATAATTCTAAAAAGAAAAAAAAGAACAAAAAATAAAAACTTTGTTGATAGTTAATATTGATGAGTTATATATTTTTGTCACCCTTATAGGGATGTTCTATCTCTGTGAATAGATGGTATTTGTTTCTTTTACGTATATGAACAGTTTTTTTAAAGTTAAAGGCAATGGTATTTCAAGGGAAGATTTCTTACGTGCCGATCCAGCAATAGATCTATCAGAAGTCGAGGATGATATTCGTATCGTCTCCGTAGCACCACTAGACGAAGCGAAAAGTGGTGATTTATCATTCTTCGTCGTATCGTTAGTAAGTAGCGATAAGTATAAATCATCGCTCGAAAACACTAATGCCTCATACTGCATAATGAATAAACAATACAGATCGTTCCTAAATAAAAGCGTAAAAGCTATATTTTCGGACGAGCCATATATGACGTTTATGCGTCTATGCGAAATGCTCTACACCGAAAATAAAATCGACAGATATAACAATATAAGCGATAGTGCAATAATATCGCAAACAGCATCAATTGGCAACGGAGTCATAATAGGCGATAACGTAGTCATCGATGATTTCGTCAAGATAGACGACGGAGTTGAAATAGGCAATAACACGATCATAAAATCAGGTGCAAAAATCGGATACAATTGCTCAATCGGAAGCAATTGTATAATACACGAAAATTGTAGTATCAAATATAGTCAAATCGGCAACAAATGTCACATCCACGAGGGTGCTAGGATAGGACAAGACGGCTTCGGCTATATACATGACATAAAAACAGGATACAACGAAAAAATTCCTCACTTCGGATGCGTCAAGATAGGAGATAGAGTTAGTATCGGTGCGAATAGCTGTATAGATAGAAGCGTTCTAACGACAACCACAATAGAGGACGACGTAAAAATAGACAATCTGGTTCAAATAGCACATAACGTAGTGATAGGAAAAGGAACTATGATAGCCGGACAAGCCGGAATAGCTGGTAGTGCTACTATCGGAAAGTATTGTATGATAGGAGGAAAGTCAGGCGTAGCAGGACATATAACAATCGAAGATCAATGTATTCTACACGGTGCTACGAATGTATCGAAGAGCTTCCCGAAGCACTCAAAGATAATAGGAACACCCGGCGAACTATATCATACGTGGGTTCGTAATTATAGTATGTTGCAATTCTTCTTTAAGAGACAACTATCGTTCGATAAGAAAAGAAGTAGGATAGTGTTATTTTTTAATAGTCTTATCAAGAAACTATTCTATAAAAGTAATTAATTCGATAAAATGTCGTTCAAAGTAGTGATCAACAGTGCAATCAGACATATCTCTTTACTATGCATATCATTATATATTTGCAATCACAACAGTATCTCACATGCAAGCTTTTTCGATGTATGTGCTATAAATAACGATGAGTTTAAAAGAATCGAATTCGTCCTAAAAAATAGTAGCGATAAAATCATACCGCACGAGATAGAATATATTTCAAACGATACTTTCAAAAAAGCCTTATATATGATTTCATTCTACAAAAATGGCGTTCTCGTTCCAGAAGAAATAATAGAACTCGTAGACTTCGATACTGTAATGCAAATGAAAAGCTTCAGACAGGATGCAATTAATTATCTCCTAAAAAGATATACACAAAGTGCTAATAGATATAAACTAGACGATAAAAAAAAGAGATACAACAAAAACGAAGAACAAGAATTACTTAACGATCTAAAAAAAATGAATATAGGTATAAATGATTATCTGTTCATATTGAAAAATACGTATTTTCGATCCATAAATTTCAGCGATCGATTCATAGAAAAAGCAATAAACAACGTCTTCTATAGGAAAATGTTATCATTGGAGAGCATCACTTCTTTACGTAAGAAATATCCATCCTTCATTAACGACGATATGCTCGTGCAACAAATTCGTTATAGACTCTGGAACTCGCATAATAGCGATATAAAATCGGTAGCATCACTCGTCAGACAAGAAAACGCTAAGAACAATATAAAGAATACAGTCTCCTTTAGAGATAAAATTAATAAAAAAGTCGTCAAAACAATCAAGCTAAAAAAAAGTAAAAAGACAGTAAAAAAATACTATCCAATCTCAAAAGAGCAAGTCGTCAACATCTGTTTAGAATACATCGGTAAAGACTCGTATATAGATCTGGTATGTCTAACCAAGAATAGCAAAAACGAGAAGTATGTAAAAAAATTACTCATGAGTAATCAAAATCCAATATTTCTCCCTCAAAAATGGTTAAAATATCGTCTACTGTACACACGCAATGCAATCTACGACAATCGAGATATGAAAGATGCCTATATTGTAATCAAAAACGCCGGTAAGCTAAAAGGAGACGACCTATATACGCAACAGTTCCTCGCCGGTTTCGTGTCGTATCTGATGAAAGACTACGATAACGCAATTTTACACTTCGCAAAGTGTGCATCTAAGGCGAAATATTCTGAGTCTAACGCGAAGGCAAACTATTGGCTAGGAGTAGCACATAGACGCAACGGCTCGCATATATC
>CALCWF010000107.1 GCA_937906355.1 uncultured Rickettsiales bacterium | reverse complement strand
GATGTCGCGATTTGTTAGAGATCGAACTACGTCGACGTATTCTGATTCTGATATTCCGAAGTGTTCTGCCATTTTTTTATTTTGTTCGCTGTATGAGGTTTCTGATGTTATTTTTAGAGTCTTTTTTAGACTACTGAAATTGAATAGTAGTTGTTTTCTTAGTGTTGATGAACCGATTTTTATTAGGTTCCAGGATTTGAGTATGAATTCTTGGATTTTTGCTTTAATCCATAGACCTGCGTATGTTGAGAAACGAGCCTTTTTAGAACGATCGAATTTTTTGAGAGCCGTCATTAGACCTATATTTCCTTCTGATATTATTTCCATAATATTTATTCCGAATTTTTTGTATTGTAGTGCGATTTTGACGACGAGTCTTAGATGGCTTAGAACTATTGCTCGTCCCGCTTCTTGATTTCCATCGTCTATATATAGATTGAATAGTTTTGTTTCTTCCTCTTGTGTTAGCATTGGGAACTTTGATATATGCTGGATGTAATCACTGAATACGTCATTGTTATTCAGTTTCGTGAAACCTATGTTGTTATTTTTGCCGTTGTTGATATACTCGCTGTCGTCATTTTTATTTTCGTTATTCTTATCTTTGTTATTTTCGTCTTCATTGTATGAGTAATCGTCTATGTATTGATTATCACAGATACTACTATTATCTGTGTCTTTTGCCATATCGAGTTCGTCGTGACAATCTTCGACTTTGACTATAACGTTTTCGTCTTCGTTGGAGTTGCTTACGATAAGCTGATTGTGTTTTTTTGTTGGAGTATTATCTTCGTCTCCCATGAGATGACTGATTGATAGATTTTAATCTTTAATTTAAATAACAAGAAAAAAATTATTAGAGCCAGACGGCGTGGAGTGTATTGAGAGATATTAGAGATATTAGATTATTAAAGATGTTAGAAGTTGTCTATTCCGTTTTCTTTCAGAAAATCAGCTATATTTGTGCGTATTTTTATTACAAAATTATAATCAGATTAGCAAGATTTATATGTTGTGAAAATCGAAGAAAAAAACCACAATATTTTGT
>CALCWF010000106.1 GCA_937906355.1 uncultured Rickettsiales bacterium | reverse complement strand
CCGGCACCGCCGTAAACGATACGGCCACCGTTTTTCAGCACGTCGCCGAGTATATCTATTGCTTTCGCAATTTCGGGCAGAGCTTTTTCTACGGCAAATGCAACCGTTTTGTCTTCGTCGTTTATGGTTTTTGCTATTTCCAAAGCCGACATTTTATCTATGTTTTTGCTTTTTTCATTCACACTTTCAGTGCTGAAAGATTCGTATTCGTTCAAAGTAGACATCATCCTTTCATAATGTTATATTTTATCATCAAAACATCATTTTGTCAATATAAATAAAATCAATACTGACTATTGACACAAATTTGTGTGTATGTTAAAATAAGAAAAAACAAATGAACGGAGAAGAGCTATGGAAGAAAGCAAAAAACTTATTTCGGCGATAGTACCGTGCTATAACGAGGAAGAGGCTATCCCGTTCTTCTATAAAGAAATAACACGCGTTGCCGAAGAAATGAAAAACGTAGATTTTGAATTTCTGTTCGTAGACGACGGTTCAAAAGACAACACGCTCGGTGTTCTGAGAGAACTTGCGAAAAGCGATAAACGTGTAAGATATATTTCGTTTTCGCGTAATTTCGGCAAGGAATCCGCGATGTATGCCGGACTCGAAAACGCAAAAGGCGACTACGTTTCGATAATGGACGCCGACTTGCAGGATCCGCCTTCCTTGTTGCCCGAGATGCTGAACGCTATTGAAAACGAAGGATACGACAGCGTTGCCACGAGACGTAAAACAAGAAAAGGCGAACCTATCATACGTTCGTTCTTTGCAAATATGTTTTACAAGATAGTCAACAAGATTTCTAAAGTCAAAATGGTGCCTGCGGCACGCGATTTTTCGCTTATGAAACGAAAAGTCGTGGATGCAATACTCGCTTTGCCCGAGTATAACCGCTTTACAAAAGGTATATTCAACTGGGTGGGATTCAAGGTAAAGTGGCTGTCCTACGACAATATCCAGCGTGTTGCAGGAAAAACAAAGTGGTCGTTCTGGAAGCTTTTCAAGTATTCCATTGAATGCATCGTGGCATTCTCTACGGCTCCGCTTTCGCTTGCGGTGTTCTTCGGGTTCTTCTTCTGCCTGCTTTCGATAATCGGCATAATCATCGTTATTATTCGCGACCTTGTCGGCGTTGCATCCGCAGCGGGCTGGCCGTCAATGATATGCGTGGTGTTGTTTGTCGGCGGAATACAGTTGTTCTGCACTGGCATACTCGGCACGTATCTTTCAAAGACGTATCTTGAAACTAAAAAACGTCCGATGTATTTTACCGCCGAGACAGAAGAAGATATAAAGAAAGATAATTGAAGCAGGGAAGTTATGGGACTTTTCAAAAAGAAAGAAAAGGTGCCGAAAGACACCGATTCCGTTGAGTTCAAACGCTATATGGCCGCAAAGCTCAACGGCAGACACCTAAAATACGTTCTCGAAAGACAGGACAACTGCGACAAGGTGATCGGCAAAGACGGATTCATTTCCGTTTACGGCGAAGACCTGTCGGTTATATGCGGTGAAAAAACACTTTTCCGCTGCCCGGTGGATTCACTTCAGTCGTGTTGGGAATTTCTCAGCCTCGAAGGCGTCGTGCTTTCGGGACTCGACAAGATCGAGGGACGCGAAAAGACCGTTATGGCGTATTATACATATTACCGCGATTAACGCATATAATACTCGCGGTGATGAGTTTTGAAAAACAAAAAAGGCATTGCGAAACGTCCGTATGCTATACCTTCCGACGTAGCGTCATCGACCGAATGTACGGGGCTCACGCAGTTTGTTCCCGACGATAAAGAACAAAGCGAGAGTTTCAGGGATATATATGACATACCGATGTCGGAAGAGAAATCAGACGCAAAGAATAACAAATGAGAGCGGACCGAAAACTCCGCTCTCATTGCACGTTTTATGTGAAAGAATAAAAAATTCAAAAATTTTGCTTTTAACTATTGACAAAACGGTACTTGTGTGCTATTATATCAAATGCTGATTCGCCGGACTGGCGGAATTGGCAGACGCCCGGGACTTAAAATCCCGTGAGACTCAAATCTCGTACCGGTTCAAGCCCGGTGTCCGGCACCAGATTGTCAACAAACGGCGTTAGCTGAATATATATTCTATATCGCGGGATAGAGCAGTTGGTAGCT
>CALCWF010000105.1 GCA_937906355.1 uncultured Rickettsiales bacterium | reverse complement strand
ATTGCAGAATGTGCATAGTAATCATCACGTCTCATATTTGATATTACATATGACGGTTGTAGGTTTGAAGAGTTGCATGCGGATCCGGTCGATATGCATATATTTGGCATTGCTAATAAAAGTGCTTCGCCCTCGATGTGTAGAAAGCTTATATTATTGCAACCTGGTATTTTATGTTTTCTATTTCCATTTAGAAATACATCGTCCAAAGATAGGACTTTATCTAGAAACGTATCAGATATTTTTTGTATATGCTCCCAGTCTTTTTGCATTTCTTTTTTACAAATTTCAGTTGCTATACCAAAACCGACGCACAATGGAGTGGCTAATGTTCCGCTACGAATGCCTTTTTCCTGTCTACCTCCGTGTATTATTGGCGATAATCTGACCTTTGGTTCTTGTCTTATATATAGTGCACCGATGCCTTTTGGACCATATATCTTATGTGATGAGATTGACATCAAATCTATATTCATTTTTTCGACGTCGAGCGGGATTTTTCCGAACGCCTGGGCACAGTCTGTATGAAATAAAATATTATGTTTGTGTGCTATTTCCCCTATCTTTTTGAGATCTTGAATCACGCCAGTTTCGTTATTTACTCCCATTATTGATATTAGAATTGTATCGTCACGAATTGCATCTTCAAGTTTGTTAAGATCTAGCAATCCATCTTCTTCTGGGTTTATATATGTTGTATCGTAGCCTTCTGTTTGCAGAAATTTACAACTTTCGAGTACGCATTTGTGTTCTACTGACATTGTGATTATGTGTTTCCCTTTGTTTTTGTAAAAATGTGCCACACCTTTAATTGCTGTATTGTTGCTTTCAGTTGCACCGCTTGTAAAGATAATATCATCGCACTTTGCATTGATTAGTTTTGCAATTGAGAAACGAGCATTTTCAACTTTCTCGAAGGCTTTCCATCCGAGAGGATGAGAAGTAGAGTGAGGATTGCCATAATCTTCTTTCATCGATTTATAAACTGCCCCGATAACTCTCTTATCCATTGGAGTCGTTGATTGATAGTCGAAGTAATAATTCTTTTGTTTCATTTGTTGATTTGTCGTATTTGTAGTGTAATCCGGCGACATATTCTCCTAGAATAGGAGATAGAACATCTAAAATAAAATGAAAGTGAAAGCATTATTGGCACTTCAATGATACACATAATAAGTTGTTCGTATTTGACAGTGCTGATAGCCTAGTTTTGACAATACCTACCTAGAAGAGATAGAAAACTGATTCGACCTGCTATAAGTTGCACGTTAAGTGCTATCTTGTTTGACATTTCATTGATCGCGAATCATCTAAATTGACCACTTGTGATGTGTTTTTATTTTTCTTGAAAAGATTTTTAAAACTACTAATCAGTCCAAATTTTTGACTTCCGTTTGCTCTTTCCCTGTCTTTTTCTCTTCTCTCGCCTTCTTCGAGCATTTGCTTACATTTTTTAATTCTCTCGTTATATTCGTTTATGCTTTGTTGCTCCTGATCGACGTATAATTTATACACGACTAGTAATATATCTTTTTGTTTGTTATTAACAAGGGATTCTGTTGATATTGCCTTTAAAAGATTGTTCTTTCTTTCTTTTATATCATTTTGTATCTTTGAAAGACGTTCTTCGTTATTTCTAATAATAAAATAGTAATTTTTGTTACTATCATATTTATCAAGTTTGTTGTCGAATATATTTTTATATTCTTTACCAGAGTAAAGTTCCTTTATCTTCTTCTTAGTCTCAGAGTAAAAAGACTTAAAATTTAAGTCTTTACTTTTCTTCAAAGCTTTTTCAGCTTTTTCAGCTTGATCAAGTGTATTTAGTTCTTTCTGTAGATTTAAAAATTTCTTTTTAATTTCATCTTTCTTACGATCGAGTTCCGGTAGCTTGGCACAGATTTTAAGCTGTGTTGTCTTGTATGTAGTATAAATACTTTTGCATATTTTACCAAACATTTTATAGGTGTCGTATGCATCCTTATCTCCATCTCGTGATGTTCGCATTGTTTTTTTCAATCCTTCCCTTTCTTTATCAATTTTTTTAATTTCCCCATTCATTGCATCCATGATATATCTATCTCGAGCTTTACCTTTTAATTTTTTAAAATTTTGGCTTTTTTTTACTTCTTCAAGAAGTGCATCTACGTTATACTTATCTGCTATTTCGCTTTTTGCGTTTTTTTCGATTTCACTCGCCGTATCTATATTACTTTTAGCTTTATTTTTTGCTTCTGTTTCGGTATCTTCATACTCGTTTTTAAACCACTTCCTCGCTTCTTCTTCGATTAATTCATAATCGTATTCATTTACGTTATTACTTTGTTTACTTGAACTGTTTTGCTCTTTTAAACTTTCATCATTCGTACTAATAAAACTATTATCATTTTCTATCATAAGACTAACGCTATATTATATCAATGGATAGAATTTATGCAACTAAAATTTAAATGACACTGCGAACAATCATTTTGGGCTTTACCGTATGATGTTATTAAATGATCTTTTGTGTTTCATGAATAACGGGATCTTTGCTGTTTGTATTTGAGGTGTCTAGTTTTAATAAAGTATAAAAGCCGTAACACGCCGTAAAGATAACGACGTTTTCGAACATTGTATCAAAGGCACGATAGCCTGCAACCACAGCGGTAACAATACTTGAAAAACCAAAATCTTTTATTGCATTTTTGATATATAGAGTCGCGATTTGTTGATTCTTTACAATTTCTCCAATTTGGAATTTTGGTAGATTTTGTATTATAATTATCAACATAACAAAGAGCAATCCGCATAATATAAAAACAACCATTCTTTGACGAAAGTCTATTACATAATGTAGATTTTGATTTTGATTTGTTGATATATTTTTAATACATATAAGAGATAGTGCATATAAAATAGTTCCAGTTGCAGTTCCGATTACAGCTTCTGTTATTGCAATATCTGGTGCTTGCAGTATACAATACATAAAAACCATTATTGCACTGATAATATTTGAAATAACAACGCATATTAACATGTTCGACGTTTTAAGCATGTATGTCGTGAGAATGAAAAGTAATATTTCGACAAATATTAAAATATATAACATACTAAGCGTGAAAGATTCTATGGAAGAATTTTATATTTACAAGTAAAAATCAAGTAATTTGATATGTTGCTACTTTATTATTTCGTAAATGAACGATAAGGATAATTGTTTTAGTAATAGTCGAATTGATATAAATCTCGGATCAAGCGAACGAGACGAGCATCTGAGTGAAAAAAGTAATAAAAAAAGCAATATTAATAATCATCACAACGTCGAACGCGACGTCAATGACATAGACACGGGTCGTGAGGACGCCGGTCGTAATAAATGTAATATTTTTATTGCAAATGTATATTGTTTTGGTCAACAAAGGCGAACCTTTTGTTATAGAATAAATGAAAAAGCAATAGATAAGATAGGTTCGATAGTTGAGATTAATTTTAGTAAAAGAGTCTTGATTGGGATAATTCTTTCAATTGAAAAGGCCGACGTTGAAAACGATAGGATTAAAACTAGATCTCATGACTTTTCGATTAGTAGATTAAAGGATATTAACAAAATTTTGTATGCTAATCTACTAAGTGAGAAATTTATAAGCTTTTTACAAAAGATGATTTACGAAAATTAATAATACCACTTCTTTTTGAGCAGGCATTAGCAATTACTGTTGGTATGGCAGATACGATGATGATTTCCTCAGTTGGAGAGGCTGCTGTTTCAGGTGTTTCGTTAATTGATATGTTTAATAATCTTATAATGAGTATTCTTGCTGCCCTTGCAACAGGTGGTGCGGTTGTTGCATCTCAGGCAATTGGTGCAAAACGTAAA
>CALCWF010000104.1 GCA_937906355.1 uncultured Rickettsiales bacterium | reverse complement strand
TCTATCATTACAATAAGATTGTTCAACGCATCGGTCTTATAGATACAACGACAGGACTATATAATAAGGTTGCGTTTTTGCGTGACTGCAACAATAATAGAGGCAAAGACGTTGGCATTATTTATTCAGACTTAAACGGTTTAAAGTATACAAACGATACATTTGGTCATTCGGCGGGAGATAAACTGATAAACGACTATGTAGCACTGCTCAAAACTGAGTTTGGTGATTGCGATATATATAGAGTCGGAGGAGATGAGTTTGTCGTTGCAAAATATGATGTTGATTTTCAGCAGTTTTTAATAAAAGCAACAGACTTTCACAAGAGCTTATGGACGACGATGGAAGTTCCGATAGCAAGCGTCGGATATTCTCTAGATAAGAACGCAGACATAGAAAAGGTTATATCGTTTGCGGAAATACAAATGTATGAAGACAAAATGATATTTTATGACAAATTTCCACATATGAAACGGTAGCAGGAGACTTCTCCTGCTATTTTTATTTTAGGAGGTACAATGGAATTACTAAAAGATATATTTGCGGCGATTGGTTTTGCTTCTTGTGTTATATCAGTGTGCTTTTACTTTTACCTTAAAAGCGAAAGTGTTGAGCAGTACAATAGTCTTACGGATGAAGAAGAACGAGCATTAATCGAAAGAGATTATTTTAAATTTAAAAATATGTAGGAAACGGAAAATGAAATTTACTGAGGCTTTTGAGCTTGTAGCACAAGGTGTGCGAGTTACACGCAGAGGTTGGTCTAAAACATACAATTATATAGAGGTTGCGTGCGACGTAAGATACTCAACTATAGACTTTGTTGAAATTGACACTTCAAATGGCAATAAAAAGTCTTTGGCATTAAGCACCAAATATGGAACTTACGTTGGATGGTTGCCATCAAACGTTGACTTATTTGCTAAAGATTGGATGATTTACGAAGACAAAAAACAAAGAGAGGTCGAATGTGTTTGAAATTTTATATATCATTTTTAAGCTTAAAACAAGCTGTGCGTCACTTTTTAAGATGCCGAAAATTAACCTACGGAATCACGCTTTGTGCGTTATTGTCGTTGTCATCCTGCTTGTTTGTGAATACTACCTGCTTTGCGGCGGAAACAGTGTCTCTGTCCAAAACGGAATACGAAACACTCAAACAAACATTGATAATGCAACGTCAGCAGTTGACAGTGCTATTGAAAAACAACGAAGAATCACTACAGGAATTATATCTGCTGAGACAAGAAATAATGAAATCGAAAAACGAATTAACAATGTCGCAAGCTCTATTGTCGAAGCAGAAAGAAGAATTGACAAGCTTGAACGCAATCTCAAAGACGACAGAACTAGACTTACTGCTTGCGAAAGAGAACTTAGAAAAAGCGAACAGGTCATTGAGAGAGTTGAGCAACGCTATAAAGCGAGAAACGAATAAACTAAAAATGCAAAGAAATATTGCGTATACTGTTGCAGGTCTAAGCATCTGCACTCTTGCCCGCAGAAAAATACGTCATATTCAACATATGTGATATATTTGACGATTATATTAGTCGAAACAAAACTCTTTACAGAGACAAAGCTAGACGCTCTAGAAAGCGTTTTAATAAGCCTGCATTCGTACAATTTAGTACGTCTGCAGGCTTATTTTTTTTTTGCACAAATATCAATAAAAATTTATAAAACAGCTTGACAATATATACGATTACGTATATAATAATAACTGTGAGAGCGATGTGCTCGGAGAGTTGAGAAAGAGGTGTTGCTAATGAAATTAGAAAAAGATAATGTGTTTAAAGAAAATTTTAAAAAGCTGATAGAAACAAGTGAAGAATTAGGATGGACTTTAACCTTTGATTTTGGAGAATATGCTTCTGTATGTTTTTCAAAACCCTCAAACTGTGGTGGTGATTTTTCGTTTTCTATTGATTTCAGTGAGAGAGAAATAAAAGATGATTATGTGTTTTTTATCATTGATAAAATATCCATGTTAGATAATGATTTTTCTTCCT
>CALCWF010000103.1 GCA_937906355.1 uncultured Rickettsiales bacterium | reverse complement strand
CAAGCAAAGAGGACGAGTTTTATGCACGCTGGGATATGGATGTTGCAAAGATGTCCGTCGTGATTGCGACGACGATTGCGAACATTGTAGTCATGTCAGTATTTGCAATGTTGCTATTGAGGCGGGGACTTGTTGCTGTTTGAGTAATTTTGTGAGAGATGCTAGCGGGGCTAATTGTCTCACTGTAAACGTATCAGAGTTTGGAAAGTCCGCGAAGTCGAAAGATATTGCTGAGTTTTTTGGCTTCACGACTAATAAGATTGCTAAGAAAATTATGGGATATATATCATGAGGACATATATCATGAAATCAATACATTCTCTCTGTATGATTCTATACTCGTTATAGTATTATATTGTCGATTTAGTGTTTTTTTGTCGCATTAAAAGTCGAATCTGTAAAATAAATTAGTAAATTAATTATTTTAGTGTATACTCGTGATAGTATATAGATATATACATTATGTGCAACGTAAACAAAGAGCGTCTATTTAAGTTGAAGAGAATGGTTATGTCGTTATTCGCGACTGTAACTGTGATCGATTTTGTAATTTTGTTAGCGTCTCTTTATTTTTTTATATCATTTAACAATACGTCGTTGACGGCGATAGTAGATACTAATACTTGGCGAATGGCTTCTATCTTATTGATAGTGATGATTTGTTGCGTTGTATGCTTTTTTTTTTATCTGTGTAAGAGCAGTCTTATTGATAAGATTTACAGTTTGTGTCATGAGATATTATATGATAGGCTTTTCAGTGCGTTTATAGCGAGTGATAAATATAGAACTAAGCGGGATGACAAGATTGTTGACGATATTGTTGCTATTAGTAGTTTCATTGGGAACGGCGTAGCGATTTCGTTGTTTGAGATGCCGTTGATATTATTGTTCATTGTGCCGATTTGTTTACTATCACCGATATGTGCAGTTATCTGTATGATATATTTGGCGTTGTCTGTGATTATAGTGGTCGTCCAATATGTCATATACAATTCCAATAAAGAGTATAAAAATTATGTCGTTAGACGGAAACAAAAAGAGACAGATAGCTATCTTCGTCATGAGTATAGTGATGTTGACGATGAAGTAGGCGTTAGTAGTCATGACTTATTGTGTCAATGGGAGGTGTTGCATGGTAGTTCTATCTATTACTTCATAAGAAAATTACACGAGATAGTAGATGGCTATCGTAGGAGATGCAGTTGTGTGATGTTCTCGGTAAAATATGTTTTGTTATATTTTTGCTTATCTATCTTATTTATACTAAACGTAGAACTTTTGTTGCAAAGTAGACAGTCAGTTGGTAGTTTTATTGCTATAAATATATTAGCGTATAGGTTGTTGACGTTGACAAAGAACGTCTCGTTGACTATATTACCATTTATCAACGCTAGAAGATCGGCATTACGGCTTATTAGATACGTAAAGACGATAGATCGCGATAGATGTAGGGAACAGGTGGAATATGCAAGGACGACGAGTATATCGCTGTGTAATGTCGGTTTTACGCATTCGTTGACGAACGAACGATTGTTGAACGATGTTAGCTATTTTTTTAAAAGTGGTTTTATATACGTCATTACTAGCAATCCGATAAATCGAATAAACAACGATAGCATAACGGAGAGAAATAGCGTCAATATCAGTGCGTTGCTGGATATAATTAGCGGTGAGTGCAGACCTACGTCTGGATACGTGAGAAGAAATAACGCGAATAATGAATATAGTTTCATGTCTTATTGTCCTTTTGAACCAGTATTTATTAGCGGGAGAATAGACGAGATTGTATCAAGTTTTTCCGATGGATATGACGATCTGAAAATTAGGAACATGCTATTAAACGTTAATTTATTGAATGATGTTGAGAGTATGCCAGATGGCATCAAGACTGTATTGTTCGACGAGAATTGTTATAGTAGAGAGTTTGTCAAGAAATTGAATATTGCTACTACTTTATTTAGAAACTCGAATGTTGTCGTATTAGACGAACCATTTGTCTTGTTAGATAATAGAACGATTAATTGCGTATTGCGTGTTTTTGAGGAGATGCGTAAACTTGGTAAGATAATAATTGTATCCTGTAGAGACGCGAACACGGCGAGGTTGTTTAAGATAAGAACTAGTTGTAAGATAGTCGATATAGAGAATCTTGTTAGATTCGGTATTAAGAACAGCGTAGATGATACGTATCACACTGATAGTTAGTGAAATAGTTTTTTGACTATGGAATCTTTTTTTAGTTCAAAACATCGATTTCTTGTGCTATTATCGACTTGAAGATTCTATCAAGGTTGATACTTCCATTTGCAGTGGAGAAGAAGATTTTTTCAGCACGACCTACTATATTTCTGAATGGAATTGTCCCGAAGTCTGAGAAGCGACTATCTTTTGAGTTGTCTCTGTTATCTCCCATGCAGAAGTAGTGTCCTTTCGGGACTTTGTATATCTTTGTATTTCCGGCTATCGAGTCTACGTCGCTTATTAGAACGTCGTATACTTTGTTATCTGTATTTTTTTCTATGAATCTAATAGATGGAAAAGAGTTATGATTGTATTTTGTTTTTCCGTTGAGAATATCTAATTTTTTATATTGTAGCTGTTCGTCGTTTATATACAGTTTGTTGTCCTTTAGCTGGATAGTGTCGCCAGGCAGACCTATCACACGCTTTATATAGAATATATTTTTACCGTCTTCTTTTAACTTGTTTTTGAATACGACTATATCTCCACGCTTAGGAGTGCGATTTGATAGAATTCTGTCTTTTATCGGTGCTAGTCCGAGTGGAAATGAGAATTTGCTATATCCGTAATAGAATTTATTCACGAGAACTCTATCTCCGTTTAGTAGCAGAGGATTCATTGAGCCAGATGGAATTTTGAAGTTTTCGTAGAAGAAGGTTTTAAATACTAGTGCAAGTATGAAGGCGTATGCGATTGTCGTTATCCAATTTTTAACGGCGAATATCGGTGATTGTTCTTTGACGCCTAATTTCAGTAAAAGAGTCGATAAGAGGTCTATTTTTGTTGAATTTACCTTAAGTTTTGTTTTTGAATCGCTTTCATATTTCTCTATGAGAGTCTTATCTTTATTATTATTCATTGAAAGAATACAAAAACGTGGAAATACGACTTTCCTCGTTAAAGAACGTCAACTATCTATCTAATCCCATGAAACAGTGAGATTATATCTTTCACGTTCATTTTCGAGAGTGCTGTTCTCATTACTCTACGATCTGCTTTTGTTATATGTTTGTAGGCGTTGTATCTGCATCTGTTTACTTTTTTGATGAGAACGGACGAGTTACCACCATTTTTTAGATCGGATATTCTATACTTGACCTTATTGTTATTCTTAGACAAAGACAGAACCTCGTTTTCTATTTTAGATAACTTATGCTTTTCTTTGGTTGTTAGACTATTCGATAGACATTCTTCGTATGGTATCGTAAACATCTTTACTATCTTTTTCTCTTCTGAGTTCAACTCCATACCGACGCTCTTTTTTACTGTATAGAACTGAATGAACTTGGAACGAGCTTTTTTATTATTACACTTACTACATTTACCGACGACGATGCCACATGCAAATGCTGAGATGACGACGAGCACATTTGTGCAAATTAAAATGATTCTTTTCTTATCCATAGTGATGGTAAGTTCTATCATGTTATGATAATATGCAAGTTTTTTCTACTTGTTTTTCTATCTGTTTTTTGTATCTTTTTCGTTTTTCGCCTTTCCTCTGTCGACTATTAGTGCAACGTATACGTGATTATCGTGTTATTTGATGGCGCATTTTTGTATAGCTTCGAATTGTAAATTGTCGTTTGAACTTGATAATTATTTCGATACTTATCAGCTTAATAAGCTTTTTGTGAGAGTATACGAAAGATACATAATAAAACTATTATTCTCTCGTTTTTTTGTAGTTTTTTTATGCACTCTTATATTCAGTGTATTTCAGGAGATGACGAAGCTAGATTCGTTCGCGATGTGCACTTTTTGGCAGACCGTACTGATAGTTCCGCTATTATTACCGATGATACTATTTCAGTTTTTGCCGTTTATTTATTTTGGCTCGTTGTTGCTTGTTTTGAGCGATTTGTATTCAAGTAACGAGCTTATTGGCTTTAAGGCGACAGGTATTTCGAATAAACAATTAGCAAAGGTATTTTTTTATTTTTCTTCGTTCATTTTGCTACTTTTTGTAGCGTTATCTTTGCTTTATCCGTTGACGAATAAGTTTTTCTATAGACAACGTAGCTATTACGGAGCTTCGAATATGTTTAACGCATTGCAGTCGAATAAGATAAACTATTTTACCAAGAAGTATGAGATCTTTTTCACTGATATAGACGATAACGATGTGTTGCACAATGTTACGATTATTAAGAATAATTCAACTACGTCAAGTGGCGATACCGGTAAGCAGATAGTTTTTTCTAAAAAAGTAACTTTGGGTTTTGATGACGATGGCGGTTTTGTAGCGAGATGTGAAGATGCTGAAATTGTAGATGTTAAATTTCGTTGTAGTTGCACTGATGACGATGATACAGGAGAGTGTAGCGAGTGCATTCGTTCGGGGGACGCTATCAAAAATGTAACGAACGGCGATAGCGAAAGCACTCGCGAGTATGACGGTAAAGGAGAGAACGGTGGTGACGCCGGTGACGTTATGACGTATAAGAAGAGAAAGAGACCTGATGTTTCCGATGATTCAGGGATTATCTTTAATAGATATACGTCGCACGTTGCAACGATGGACATCTCGCTAAGCGACATGTTTCAGATTGATGCCAGTAAACTGACTTTGAAAAATACACTAAGACAGCTCGGTATAGTGAGACTTATTGCGTTTCGATGCGATGAGCAATACGCTGATAGTGAGAATGGCATTGATAGATGTGATATTATTAGAAAAACTGAAATACACGGGAGAGTTGTTATATATTGGTTTATAATTCTTGGACTTACTTCTGTTTGTTGTCTTTTGATATTGAGACAAGGAAGTCGTATTACGTCTAGAAAGATTACAATTACGGCACTTATTGTCGGTAGCTATGTATCTCTGTCGCGAGCTTTTACACTTGAACCGAGTATTACTGCTGATGTACTACCTATATATTATCTTCATTTGTTAGCGATAATACTTATTTCCATTGTCGTTCTCGTGAAGAGCGATAGACGATATTAAGATGATTGTCGATAACGAGACGAATAGTTGTGGCTATGATACTATATTGATTTTCGTATAAAAAGATGTATAATTCGTTGGTCGAATTCGATTTTAGTAGCATCGAACGTTGACTGCTGGTTATACACTGATATTTATGTTTTTGTTTACGAGATTTGCATTAACGTTGATTGTACTTATATTTTTGACTGGATGTGATGGGAGGATATTAAATCATTATTCGTTAGTTGGCAAAAATATGGTCGATGGAACCTATACAGACAGCAGGGTGTATACGTCGACTTCTGTATACCCTAAGGATAATCTTAATCATTTAAACAACAGGAGGAAGCGTGATGATGAGAAGTATTTTGCAAGTTCGAAGATGTATATTGATAAGAAGCATGAGGTCGCGTCGTTGTATTTAGATACATACGAACAGTATTTGAAGGTCGATGCATATGAGTTAGAGATAGAAAAGTTAGCGAGAAACGACAGTAAAAATAGGACGGACGATGTTAGAAAGATGGAATTTGGCAATTCTATTTCGTATCCAATGAGAGACAATATTTTGATAATGCAGTCTTTGAAGGATAATAGTGATATGGTTGCTATACCAGATTGCATAGAGGAGTTTTTTGAAAATGACGATAAGAATAGGAAAAAGAATATTAATGGTTGGACTGATTCGATTGTTGCGATGAAGGATGATGACGTAGATAGCGATGGTGGCGAAAGTATTTCGATAGCTGAGAGGAGATTTGACAGAGGGAGTGTTAGAGATGAGTATGTTGATAGCTTTCTATCGTGGAATGGCTCGTATACGGGAAACAATCAGAAGAGA
>CALCWF010000102.1 GCA_937906355.1 uncultured Rickettsiales bacterium | reverse complement strand
CTCCTTCGATACATCGCTTATATCATTCACCTCTTCATAAGCCTTATCAAGCTTCTTAACCGGAACGCAAATTATCTTCTCATCCTTACCCTTCTCGTCCTCCATCAGCAAGACACCGATAGGACGTGCCTTAATAACACAGCCTTCTATCAACTCATGACGCGTCAAAACTAACGCATCTAACGGATCACCGTCGTCAGCTAAAGTGTGAGGTAAGAATCCGTAGTTCGCTGGATAAAACATAGAAGCATGTAAAAAGCGATCAACAACAAGAGCTCCGCTATCCTTATCAAGTTCATACTTCACCTTACCACCGGCTGGTATCTCTATGACAACATTAAACTCATCAGGCAACTTATCACCAAGCGAAATACTCTTAATATCCATACAACAAACACAATCAATGTCAATCGAACTAGATTATTTTCAAGATAATTTATTATATACTCGTGATATTATATACTCATAATTAATTTCTCTGTCTCATACAACATATTCCACATAATCAATACACCACTAAACGTATAGCACAACACACCATCTCTATCACTCTAATGAATGTTGTAATAAAACAAACTTTCAATACAAAAAACTATCCTCCAAGAGTCTTCTCGTGAGACGAATTTCAATAAAATTCTCTTGATTTTTACACTATAAAAGAAGTGCTAAACTGTGAAAAAGTGGCTATTCTGTATCACATTTGCGTTCTGTATATTCAACTATAATCCGTCGGTAGCAAAGGCCGATGTGTGGTCTGCTATTAAGTGGATAATATCGTTCATAGCTGGAGACGGTGGACTCGAGGAATGTGTAAATAGTTCCGCAAAAAATCTGTCTGGGATGTCTATCTACAACGGCATATCAGTCGAATGCGACGAGTTCGAAGACACGTCTCTAACGGACGAGATCGGAGGAATATTCTCTAACGATCAAAAGCTGAAAGTATGTTCGGCAAATACAGCCGTAAAAAACGCATCTCGTATCATAGGAACGGCATTCGGTGGAGTAATCGGATACTTCGTCGGAAATTTAACAGGTAAAGGTCTAGAATGCTTCGTCGTAGGACTAAAAGCAAAAGGTGCATTCCAAAAAGCAAGTCAATACGAAACGTGCTACTCAGATAGTAAAGATGGACATCCTCTCCCCTATACAGATAAGCAAATAGTAAAATTACTAAAACTATCACACGAGGAGGTTAATATCAAAAATATAGTAGATAAATACGACAAACTATGCATACACAACAAAGAAACCGACGAGTACGCATTCTACAAAGACGGCGATGTACACGATAACATATATATACATACAGTAAAAGGATATCCGTTCGTTCTATGTGCTGGAGTTATATCTGCTTGTCCATGCATATATAATCTCGATAGAGGGGTCATAACTGAACCAAAATATAAGCGTGATAGCAACGGTATAATAATGATGGACGAGAACGGCAAGCTGGCGTTCGAAACCGACGAGGAAAAAATAAAATACGAAACACGATACGCAAAACACTGTAGAATCGAGAGAAAAAAAAAAGTATACGAGCAACGAAACGATCTCAAATCTATATTCGACGACTCGTGCTTCGATATGCACGGATATTCAAAACGTCAACTACCAATAACAGCCGGTATCGTCCAATGCTTCGAGGGAACGGCAAGAAATATATTCGAAAAACCTATACTGGGTATCAAACATACAACAGATTCAAGTAAAAACGACATCACTCAGTATACACTGGAAATAGCCCTTCTGGGAGAAAAATACAAACAGCTAAAAAATATAATACAGGACAGAAAATACGAAGATGTGGTCTCCGGAAAAGAAACTCCATTCCAGCAATCAGATCTCGCCGCCACACTAGATATAATAAAGCAAGCTTGGTATAAAGAAAATACATCAGTCAAAATAGAATACATATGCGACGGCTCTAGTAAACCTAAATTCAGCGGAATAGCAAGCTCCATCTACAGCAAATACGTAGCAACGGACACGTCGTCGCCATCACGCTACGTAACTGCAAACTGCTGTTCAAGCGACGAGGATATACTAAAAACGTGCTTCGG
>CALCWF010000101.1 GCA_937906355.1 uncultured Rickettsiales bacterium | reverse complement strand
CAAAAAAAGCACCCTTACGAACAAAACACCCGGGAACGGCACGTATATTAGCCTTTCGAAAATCATCACTCTTCCAATGTGCAAATTTATTGTCGCACTTGTCGAACCAATTAATACATACGTCGTTATCATTGTTATCTGATTTGCAATTAACGATCTTGTTTTTCTTTAAAAAGGACAGTAAAATCGCCTTCTTTATCCATTGATTAACGACCCATTCTTTATTGTTATTCTCGTCTTTCTCTCCTGAAAAAACAACTACCTTTAATTCACCACTGTCGAGTAAATCTATGACTCTATCTGCAAGTGAAATAGCTTCTTCGACGTCAAAATCTGCACCGTTTTGTTTGCTTTCCCAAATATCTTCAATCCTTTTTTGAATTTCAAACGTCTCCATATCAAACGTCTCCACAGATTTATCGCGCATACGATATAATGTATAGTTCGTTTCAACATCAACCGAACACGACATTAATCGTTGACTATAATATGTCATCTTTTTATAACTTGCAAGATCTAATATTGTACTCAATTATGAGTTTTAATATCAATTCTAATATCAAGAATGGTTTAAAGAATAAGGTTAGCTCCGTCATAGATGGTTTTGGACGTCAATTTTTATTCTCTTTTTTTAGCGACTTCCTATTCATATATGCATGCGAAGATACTTACTTCATTAAAAATGGTGTTTTCCCAGAGCAAATGCCAATACTGACGATCATAGTTTACGCAACAAAGTTAATAGCCGATATTCCAGCTGGACTATTTGCGGATATTGTAAGCAGAAGAAATTTGGTCATCATAGGACTTTTGGCACGTTGTCTATACTGCATAATTTGCCTTTTTTCGAACACATTCGCATGGTTCGCTATTGCGGGAGCTATATACGGTTTTAGCATGAGTTGTATTTATGTACGAACAGATGTGTATTTTTACGATATGTTGAAAATAAATAGCAAAGAGAGCAAGTTTCCAGTATTTATTGGCAGATACTACGCTTTTAGTAATATTGCCATAAGTTGTGCTGGCTTGTTAGCCGGACAGGCATTACCGATAATAGGTTTTAGCGGTATATTTTTTTGCACGATATTGTCGTTGCTGTCAGCGATCGTGATATTAATGCGTATGCCGAATTATAAACCAATCAAAGATACAGCACACGTTTTGCACGTCCGTGATCCTCTAAGACTGCTCACACTTATAAGACAACTTATAAAGAAACCAAATATAATGCGATTAATACTCTTTTCTATGCTAATGGACGGATTATTTATAACTTACTTCGAGCTAAATCCAACATTAATGAATGTAGTAGGATTCAGCGGAGAAAAAACGGCCGAGATAGTTGGACTCGTCGGTCTTATTCGTATCTTTACCAACTACTTCTCCGGTCAACTCGAAAAAACAATGACGTTCAAACGTATGCGGTCCATTATCTTCGTTTTCATGTGTTATTTATCATGAGTATCGCTG
>CALCWF010000100.1 GCA_937906355.1 uncultured Rickettsiales bacterium | reverse complement strand
AGAATACAGATTATTTAGTTTGTGGCGATAGTGCGGGTTCGAAGTTTAAGAGAGCGCAGGAGTTTGGAGTTATTATTTTGTCCGAGGAAGAGTGGTGTAAGATGATAGACGAGTGAAGTCGTAGTGATTGGCTTATCATTGATAACTAGTTGTCGTTATCGTCGTCGAACGATACTTTGTTGTATCGATAGTAGTCAGCGTCATTACTTCTCCAATTTTCCTCTTGTATTTTTTAATCACAGCAAAATTTTTTCTAAACGTGAAATTTTCTCGTTTATTTGTGTATTTTCGTTATTTACAATCTCATTGAGACGACTATTATAGCTACTTGTTAGTTCGCTTTCGTATTGTTTTTTCTCTGATTCGAGAGTTGCTCTTGCTTTCGTTGTTGCGTCTTCTACGTATCTTGTTATTTCGTCTGCTGACATTCCACGTTGCGTTGCTTCCGTTCTTGCGTTTTCTATTGCGGATGACATTTTTGACTCTGCGAGTCGCTCTTTGTCTCTTCTCTGTGTTTGTATATCGTTGACGAGTTTTTGTTTTTGAGACGTTGTTTCTTCTCTTATGCTCTGGATACGGTTCTCGGCTCTATTATTTATCTCTTCAAGTCTGGACTCGTGCAGAGATTGTCTCCTTGAATCGAACGGCGATGTGATTACGTTGCTAGCCCTTGATACTCTGTTCCCGATGGCGTTTTGCATTGTATCTAATGCGGAGGACACGTTATTTCCGGCGTCTATAAGACCTTTCCCATTTCTTCCATTTGTTACTTTCGATAATAAGTTACCAGTGCCAGACAGAGTGCCACCTATTATTGTGAATGGTGCAGAGATTGCCGTTTTACCTGTATTTTTTATTAGAGTGCCAGCCTTATTGAGAGCTTCTAGACCGACTTTACCACCAGTTTTCAGCGATTCTGAAGCATTTTGATCGAAGCCTCCGTCTACGTCTGTATCTGGTTTGCCTATTGTGAGTAGATTGTAAAGTTCGTCCTCTATTTTGTCTATCATCATAGTTAGTATGATTATTACCGCTGCACCGAATAGTGTCTTGATAACCAGATATCCAGCCAAAATCCATGTCTCTTTTTTGAAGATTGATACCCAGGATATTAGGTAGTTTAAGATATTGTCCCACATCTGGAATTGCTTTATTAGTCTTACGGATAGACACGCTATTGGTGCATCGCTTTCGTGACCGTTGTAGCATTCTGTATTTATCGCTCCTGATGTCGTGAACATATTCATTGATACGTATTTATCTACGTCGCCGAACAGCAACCAGTCTATTATGAATAGGAATATAGATATAGATACGAATGGAACGCATGCACCGAGTATATTAGTTTTTAGATCGTCGAGCCAGCTTTCCATTGCACCTTTCGTTTGATCGAATAGCCATAGAACGAATATGAACGGCGATAGATATATTGTTAATACTAGATTGAATACGCAGACGCAGTATTGTTGTGCTGCACGTGCTGCGAGCATGAATAATGCTACGCATATAGCTAGCATTAGTATGAATATCAGCATTCCGAATGGGAAAGTCATGAGCATGAACTTGATTAGATGTAGAAATACGTTCACAGCGTCGTCTATGGTTGCGTCTTGTAGATTGTTAATTGCTTCGCCTATTTGATTTTCTTTGAATCCACTGTCGTTTCCTCTGAATGACAGGAACTGTGTTATTTTACAGTCTACCATGTCCCAGAACGATACTAGTTTGTAGTCTCGCATAACGCCGTTTACTCTTATTTTTGGATAGTCGACCCCCTCTCTCTTGTTTAGATATTCTAGTTTCGAGTTGAGATACGTCACCATATCCGATCTTGTTATACCTTCACTTGCGTTACCATCGTCGATGAAGTTGTATTCGCTTACTATACCATTTGAGTCTATTGTCGCGACTGCGGTTCTTACGACTGACTTTTTTAGTTTTTCTACTTTTTCCTCCGGTGACAACTTTTCTATATCTTCGTCCGATAGGAGACCTTGAAACACGAGAACGTCTTCGTTAGATTCTCCGATTATACCTATTGATTGTAGATTATTCAGACGAAATCCGTCGTCGAGGACGTAGCCGGACTTTTCGTCTTTTGAGCTACACGCCCATACGTATTCGTTTAGCTCGTTTGAATATATTTGAGTTGCTGTCGGATCGTTGTTTTCGTAGATTGGATGTTTATTACTATCGATGCGATGACATTGTGGCGCTATATATTTCATTGTTCCAGATGTTGTGCTATAGAATTGAGATATTTTGTATGGTCGTTCGAAGAATGGTCTAGGGATATAGTCTTTTTTATTAATTAGACAAGTTCCTGCGAGACAGATATTTTCGTTTAGACTACCATCTGGATTTATGGCGTATCTATCACATCTCAGAGTGTCCGTGCTATTACAGCTGAGGGTATATATTTGACATTCGGCTTGTATGCATTTTGTTGTGTCGTTTTTGTCGTATTTTGTACATATTTTTTTACTTCCGTCGGAAGGACACGTGAACTCATAGTCGTATTCGGTTATTATTTCTCCGTTATCTGATACTGGAATTTTGAACGAGTTAGAAGATGATGATTTTACCGCTCTTGTGCCGAGAGACGAATCAGATGAGTACGTTATACAGAAGTTCTTTTTGTCGTTACTAGTTTGTCCTAGTTTACTTGCGTATATAGCACCAATTTCGTTGTAGTATTTTTCGAATGCCGCTAGTAGAGCGTTGCTATATATACCTGTTTTTTCGTTTATTTTCTTTGCTACGATGATTATATTGTCGCTACTACTTTCCGATCCTATCGGTTTACAGCTTATTTCTACACAGATAGAACCATTTTTGTCATCTGTATTTGCGTTAGAGCTATCTTCGTGGTTGTTTGAGTCTGATTTTTCGTACTTATTGCAGTAGTCGTATTTGTATTTATCCGGACATACGGGCTTTTGATACGCGACGATTCGATGTCTATCTTCGGAGTATCTACTGGTAACGAAGTCATCTTCGTTGTTTTTACACGTATATCTTTCCGTTACGGTTCTTTCCGCCGGAGTAGCTGTTCCGTATTTTATTTCTGTCGGGATATACATAGAACTATTCGTTGTGAAGATATTGCACGAACTTCGAAATGCTGTGTCATTTGTTTTTCTGAGACTTTCCATTACGTTGTTTATAGCAAGACCGATACCTTGTGCCGTTTTTATTGATAGATTGAATGCGTAGTTTTTAGCGTCGTTACTAAATACGAACATATAGCACAAAAATACACGTAGAGCTATCTTCCCTAGCTCTTCGGCGTTTGATATTTTTATATCTCCGTTGATTATTTTGAATCCGAGGAGAAAGAACCATAGAACTAGTGCCATTACTGCTATTACTTTTATTTTATTTCTAAATATATCGAAGAGTGTTAATGTTAGCGAGTCGTTGTTTTTCATCACTTCGTTATGAGCATTGATTGCTTTTATTTTTTGAGCTTCGATTTTTTCGATTAGATTGTTGATTTTTTCTGTTTCTGCGTATACGTTGTATACGCTTATGACGCTTGTATCTTTTTTGATTGACGTTATTGCACTTGTATCACTTAATACGTCTGTGTC
>CALCWF010000099.1 GCA_937906355.1 uncultured Rickettsiales bacterium | reverse complement strand
AATGAAAAAGTATATTGATAGTATTGGAAACTTATCAGTTAGTATCATTGATACTGGTGTAAATATATTTGAAAACGGTCCGAGTGCCACTGCTGTTATTTTATTTAAACAACTTCTTAATGAAAGGAAGGAAACGCTGAAAAAAATACTAAAAGATGTTGATGAAGATACGGAGCTTAGTTTTTCAAATAAAAAGGCTATAAAAGACTACGCCGAGAATAAATGTTTTGATGCTACTATTAGGCAAATTTTTGACAGATATAACAACGTCTTCAATAGTTATTCACTCGATAGTCTATCATCCAAGAAGGATTTGTCCGACGACGATGTTATTTTATTCAGTAGAAATAAGAAGGAGCGAGATATTTTTAAAAATATGCTAAATATTTTTAATAAAACGATAACGAATATTCCGGAATGTGACGGCAAGAATCATATCAGAAACGACGAGCAAACCAAGAGTTTGATTAGCGAGATTAAAAATTTGTTCACTGAATGCGAATACGATTTTGATATGACAAGCGACTTTTTGTTGAAAACAATTACTTACCTTAATGGCAACTTTCAAGATGTAATGACGAAACGTAATAATAATATAAGGAAGATAGTAAGTGACTATGAATTTATGAAACGCGAAAGCATTATTGATGTATCGAAGGGAATGAAAGATTCTTTTTCTAAGAAAGGGATCAATCTTGACGATGTCAATGATTCGAAGGAGTTAAGAGAAAAACTTGATAAGTTAAGCGACAAGGATTTAAACGAGACGATGCAACAGAATAATGTCGTCATAAATGATGCGATTAAAGACACTAGAAAATCTATAAGAATTTTGGAAGACAAGAACGGACTATCGTCTTTTGAGAAGGTTTTATTAATAGTGTTTACGGGTGGTTTGATCCTCTTTACAGAGAACGGTAGAAATATTATATTAGGTAAGAAAAAGACAAAAAAAGAGTATGACGAAGAATTTAAAAATGTATCACCAGTTTTGAATGTAAATAGCACTTCCCCTGCATTAGTAGACATTCTTGATACGAAAAAATATAAGGAATTTCAAAGTGGAGTGCAGCAAAGGAAGACGTTTAGCGATTTGAACGTTATTCGAGATGAGGTAAGAAGAGATAGAACATATTAGTTTTATTTCTTTCGGTGATCTTGGCTGTTATTTCTCGTTTTTGCACGGTTTGTTAGATGATTGGTCTTGGACCAGTAGAATGGCTTATGAAGTATTTCGGTTAGTGCCATCCAAGAGGCGATAATATGGAGGACAAAGTATAGAGGATATACAATGAATTGAAAGACGGTTATTTGCCACGTTTTATTTTTATTATTTTTTAGTTTAAAGTATAGAACGATATAGTTTATATAACGGAGAGTGCATATTGTATAAAATAAGATTAATATTGGCGTTATTTTGATTATCATCAGACTTATCATTAGATAGAAATTACATAGAAAACATAGTACCGTATAGCCTATTATTACGTGCAGGAATATTATGTTTTTGATATTTGAGTTTAGTTTCTTGTCAAAGAAAAGTAGCATGTAAGTTAGCAGATATCCTTTCAACCATCGCGTTCTTTGCTTTAGCCAAGATTTTATATTGATTACGCACCATTCTTTCGTGTCAGAGTTTACGTGTTGTATGTTTGTACCGGATACTGTTGCTATTGTTGATAGTTCTAGATCTTCGGTAACATTATACGAATCCAAGAAGTTGCTTCTTTCAAGACACGGGAATTTGATGTGATTACTCGTTCCGCCTAGCGGTATTGATATGTTCATTTTCGATAGTGGTGCGATCATTAGTTTAAACCATATTATATACTCAATATTGAAGCATTTTGTCAGTAGATTTTGATTATAGTTATAGAAACATAGATTGCATTGTAGTATATCTGTATTGTTGTTGTCGTTTGTCGATGTTTTGTTGTCTTTATTTTTAAATTCTTCGACTACCTT
>CALCWF010000098.1 GCA_937906355.1 uncultured Rickettsiales bacterium | reverse complement strand
TAGAACGGCGTATGCTTCGTTTATTTCCTTGAACTTCTTTTCGTACTTTTCTTTTTCGTCTGGATGCTTATCTGGATGATTTTCTATCGCGAGCTTACGATATGCTTTTTTTAGCTCATCAGCGGTTGCGTTTTTATTGACGCCGAGAACGGCGTAGTAGTTATTAGACACTTGACTTTATTAAAACAATATCCACTCATTTAAAGTAAAATGAAAATTTTGTTTTCAAGATATATCTTGCGTATTTTTTGCTTTGTGCTGTTTTTTATTTCATTTAGTTTTTACGCACTTAGCGAGAATCGAGCGAATAACTCTAAAAAAAACGAACTGCATAGTAATAGGCGAATAACGAAGATTGACAAAGGTGCTAACGATACTTATAAAAGTCGCGACAAGACTAATCGAGGTAGTGCTAATCGTGCCGACGATAAGCTTCGCAAGGGTAGAGCGTCTACAATGAGTGGTGCTGGTAATGGTAATGGTATAGCTAAGACTGAAACTACTAAAACCGTCAAGAACGCCGGTGATACGAAGATAGACGCGATTTCTGAGTTAATCGACTATTTTGAGGAAAATATTAATCTACGTCAGAAGGAAGCTCCCGGCTATTATAGCGATAAGTCTATCACAGAGACGTATGCTGGAATGGTTGGAGATAAGAGAATAGGCGATATGAGGAGTCTTGATATAGTTCTTGAAAGATCCGGTAATAATGGATTACTACTTGTTGTTGGCGGTGAGAGGATCGGTGATGAGAAGATTATAAATACGCATATGGAGGAGAATCCGACTAGATACGTGATTGATGTCGACACAAGAGGTGTGAAAGATAGAACCATGAATTTTACGTATCAGATGCCGAAGAGTGTTCGTTTACGATATAAACAAAAGTTGGATGGTTATACTATAACGATAGATTTGCCGATTGGCACGAGAGTTATTAACTTCGTTAGGAACAAGAACGAGGTTTCTGTTCGTTTTGCTGTACCACGATATATAGATACGGATTATAGTGATAGCAGTGATGCCGGTAGAGTTAAAAGTGATAGCAACAAAAGTAGTATGACAAAAGATTTGTCGCGAAGTGATAAGAGTATTAGTTCTGATGAAAAAGTACAAACAGGTAAGATTAGCAACAAGACGACTTCCGATAGTGATAGTATTGGTAGTTTACCTGTTGTTGATAGTTTGCGAAAAGTTGACGAGAAGACGAATTTTGGCAGGATCCATGTAAAACATAGTAAACCATTTGTTATAGCTATTGACGCCGGACACGGAGGTATCGATCCAGGTGCGATAGGCACTCGTGGAGTATACGAGAAAACGATCACGTTGATGTACGCTAGAAGATTAGCGGTAGTTTTGCAGAAGAAGGGTTTTAAGGTGATAATGACTAGAAAGGACGATAGAACGATTCCACTTTCGCAGAGAGTGAAGATAGCACAGAGCGGTAAAGCTGATTTGTTTATCTCTTTACATACAGATGCACACAGGAATTGCAATGTCTCCGGAACGACGGTATATAGGTTATCGAATATAAGAGAGGACCATCCTGATTGGAATAGATTCTATAATAGAAATTATCTCCCGTCTCGCTATGAGAGATATGTTGATGACAGAAATATACTTGATATATTGATAGGTCTATCTCGTCAGTCTTTGAGCGAAAAGACTTCTATTATTGCGGACAATATATTGTTGTCTTTTAAGAAGAATAACATATGCAAGATATGTCGTCACGGACAACGCTCGCTGGCGGTTTTACGTGGTCTTGATGTTGCGTCTATATTAATAGAGATTGGTTATATAACGAATTCAAGAGAAGAGAGAAAGATGTTGATGACGAGTAATATTGAGTTATTTATTCGACAACTTGCGAATACGATAGAGAGAACATTTGTTAATTAGTTGTAGGTTGTATTAGTTGATATTGATATTTTTTTTATTTTGTTTGCTTTTTACTATGATTTTATAGTATTTTGATTATATCGTTTTGATGTATTTTATTTTTAGTATTTTATCGTGATAGCGTTATGAGGTGGTTATTAAATCTTTTAGATAGATGTTATAAGAATATATACATAGTATTCATATGGCTATCTTTATGCATGATATTTGTCATGTTTGTAGCGTTATCTGCACAGTATATTGGTGATACGTTGAGTCAGAAGATTGTTGACGATCGTAGTATTGAGTTGACGATTGCACTAGATGCCGATCCTGGTAATATGAGTGATCTGGACGACTTTTTTAGATCGTTTGATAGAGATTATAATTTACGAAGAGCTAATATTAGAGTTAAGAAGAGCTATACGAGCGATGATGATGTATTGAATGGAAAGTTCTATATTTTGATATCAAAGGATAAGGATTTAATGGATAAGTTAGCTACGAATAACAAGTTGGCTGTTTTAGATGGTAGCTTATTCCCGGAGAGCATGAGACCTTTTGTTAAGCGTTCGAAGTATGATGAGTATGCAGAGATTGAGACTGTATACAGAGGTATTTCTATATATATAGCAATATCTGACTCTGTTTCTAATTTAGAGAAAGTGAAGATAATGAAGACGATTGGTATATTGAACGATGTCGTTTTTAGAAAGAAAAATATAGACTTAGAATAGAGCAGAGTTATTAGAGACTAATAATCGCGATATCATCTTATACGTTAACGACGAGCGAGCCTATTGTTTTTCCAGATTCCAGATCAGCGTGAGATTGTGGTATTCCATTGAAGCTATAACGATGTATACTTGGTGTTATTACTCCTTTTCTTATCATATCGAATACAGCTCCTATGGAGCAGAGTAGTTCGTATCTATTTGACTTATAGATTTCGAGGACCGGCGTTGTGAAGAATATACTTTTTTCGCGTAGCTTCATAACGTCTATTGGGTCTATTTTACCGCTTGCGTAGCCGTAACTTATGTAGATTCCGCACGTTTTTAGTGCTTTCATAGATTGTTCGAACACGTTTTTTCCTATTCCATCGTATACAGCTTTGACTCCATGTCCGTCCGTGTATTCTAGAACTTTTTTAACAATGTCTTCTTCTTTACGATTTATGACGAAGTCTATGCCAGTTGCTAGTGCTATTGATATTTTAGATTCGTCGCAGACCGTCCCGATGACGTGCAGACCGACGAACTTAGCCCATTTAGCTAGCAAATGTCCGACGCCACCGGCGACGGAGTGGATGAGTATCCAGTCTTCTTTCATTGGATTGAACGTCTTAAATAGGAGATATTCAGCTGTAAGTCCTTTTCTCATTGTGCCTGCTGCTATATCAGATGATATGTCGCGTGGAATTGAGAATAGATAGCGATAGTCGACGACGTTCTTTTCTGCGTATGCGCCGAGTCGACAGAATGCGTATCCTACGTTTTCGTCTATCTCGAATCCTTTGACTTTTGACCCTTTTTGTATGACTCTTCCAGTCGCTTCGAAGCCTAGTATTGGCTCTTTTCCGAATTCTTTTGG
>CALCWF010000097.1 GCA_937906355.1 uncultured Rickettsiales bacterium | reverse complement strand
AGCGTCATCAATATTGCAATAGTCTAAACAGATTCTTGGAAGAAAAAAAGCAAAAAATAAGTGAAGAATTTTGTAACAACAGAACAATAACAGCATCGATTAATCTTGATTCAACGGTCAATCTCGATAATCAACGACGGTGTATCAATCTCGACAATATCGATAAAAAGCGTCATACATCAAAATCAACTTTAAGTTATTCGGCTAATATCACACCAGCGTATCAATTGCATACGATTAAACGTCGTTGTTGTTTTTTATTTTTCTTGCAAGGATAAATACAGCGTCATGAAAGATAAAAAACTATACTTCGTCGACTACGGACTAGAGCATATATCGTTCTTAGCATGTAAAATAGAAAATTCGTGCATAAATAGAATTCTATTCTTCCAAGAGAAGAAGATCCGTATACCAATGCAACGTCCTCGGAGCAGTTTCAGTCAAACGGAAAATTTCAATATTTTAATAGATATAATCAACGAAGCAGAAAAAAAACTAAAAGTAAATATATCTGAAATAATTCTACTTTCAAAAGATCAATCAATAAATCTATGCTACATGCAAAGAAGAGCCGAATTCAAAAAAGCACAAAAAGTCTCGCTGTCCGATATGGAAAAACTATCTATGCAATGTATAAAAAACTTCCACATAAAAACCGGCAATAAATACAACATCTTGGACGTCGTATTCAATCCATTCACAATAGACGATAAAGATAGTATAAAAAATCCATATAAAATACCATGCAAATCACTGACAATGAGTATCAGTATTATAGGTATTACAAGTATGTTCACGAAATACTTCGACGCGTATCTCGAGAGATATAAAATACACGTCAAACATTACATTTCTCCGTGCATTTCGACATGCTGTCTATTACTCGATGGACTGGATCCTAATAAGGACTTCTTGTTTATCGATATCGGTTCATGCATGACGGAATTTTGCGTAGTGCGAAGTGGTCGTATAGTATATCTTGATAAAGTAGCATTAGGAGGTCTAGATATGACGAGAGATATAGCAAATGAAATGCAGATTTATCTGATGGACGCCGACGCGATGAAAAAAAAAATCAGTCAAAATAACTCAACTGTAGATGATAGAGTTACGAGATTTATGGCTTTAAAAATAGAAAAAATTTTGAACGCACGGTTGCAAGAAATCGTAGCACATATACACAAAACAATAGCCGAAAATAAAAAGCTACAGAATCTATCGCTAAGAAAAATATTTTTATTCGGCGGAGTAGCAAAATACAAAAATATAAAACAACTTTTCATGCAGAAATTCGAGTCTAATGTCGAATTTCTAGACGAAAGTTATATCGGTAACAGTGAATTAATCAATAAAAACGTAAAATACGATTTCGATTATGAAAAAGAAATACAACTACTGGGAGCGGTAAATTTTTATATTAAAAATATCAATTTATACAGGAAAGCACGACGTGGTTTTTTATTCAGACTTCCGTCAAAAATTTCTTGCTTTTTAAAAGACCTACTCTACTAGTCTCCCGTAAGTTGTTTTTTTATGCCAGTAGATTCTAATAAGAGCAACGACTTTGAAAAGTCGTTGCCAAAAATATCTGTTTTTGGTGTCGGTGGAGCTGGTGTAAATGCCGTAAACAACATGATATTATCGCAACTAGATTCAGTCAAATTTGTCGTAGCAAACACAGACTGTCAAAGTCTCGCTAATTCGTTAGCTGAGACGAAGATACAGCTGGGGTCTAAGTGTACAAAAGGTCTTGGTGCGGGTTCGAATCCGGATGTAGGGCGTCAGGCTGCCGAAGAAGCAATAGACATCATTAAGCATGAGCTTTGTGGAACTGATATGTTATTCATAGCAACGGGTTTAGGCGGTGGTACCGGCACGGGTGCTTCTCCCGTCATAGCAAAAATGGCTAACGATATGGGAATCTTGACCGTCGTAATCGCGATTAAACCATTTCAATTAGAGGGAAGAAAGAGGAGAGAGGTCGCAGATAAAGGCATAGTCGAACTAGAAAAAGTTGCGGATACGATGATCGTAATCGACAACCAGAAATTGATGAGTATGAATAATGTCAGTATGTTCGAAAACTACACGATAGCAGATAGTATATTACGACAAGCCGTTTACTGCGTCGTTAGTATATTAGTTAAACAGGGGTTCATTAATAGAGATTTTGCAGATATAAAAACAATATTATCATCATCCGGAAGAGCGATTATCGGCTACGGCGAAAGTCAAGACGCGATAGTTGCAACAGATTCTGCGATACGAAATCAGGTTCTCGAAAACACGTCAATACGTGGAGCAAGAAATATACTTGTAAATATAACCGGAAATCGTAGTCTGAAATCAGCTGACATCGAAAGTGTAGTGAATAAAGTAAGAAACGACGCTAAGTGCGACGAAAATGACGAACCTAACGTTATATTCGGCGTTGTATTTGACGATGAATTAGGCGATAATATAAGAGTCTCGGTTATAGCATCCGGTTTAAGCAGTGATAGCAACGGCATCGAAGATACTACAAATGAAACAAATAGAGAAAGTGTGAATAATGAATATCTAGGTGCTAGCGACGCTATTCGTATGAAAAAAGAAAACAGCATAAATAAAGCAGAATTCAATAGATTCGGAGATGAAGTAGACGAGATACGGCCCGGTCGAGATAAAACAAAGCAAGAATCGATGTCGATCATCGACGAAATGAGTAAAAATAATAAAGCCATGAACGATTACGATGACAGTAATGTCGACGACGAATACAACTTTGAGAACGAATATGATAATATCAACGTAAATGATATCAACACAAATAATAATGATAACGATAATTTATGCAACAGCGATAATCTCGCCTACGAAGGTCGCAACGACAAAACAATGCAATTTAACGAAGATGACATCGAGTTAGACGATAGCTTTAATCTAAATACAAAGAGTATTCAGAGTTTTACTACAATGAATAGAGCAAATAATTCACAATTTAATTCTTTCCCCGAAAGAAAAAAAAAAAATAGTTTCTATCAAGAACGATTAGTGCATGCTAAACAAAGACAAAAAAAGGACGAATATAATATAAGAGAAGAAGAAGGTAGCCTTTTCGCAAATAGAGAAACAAAAAAGAAAAGTTTTTTTTCAAAGCTTGTGAACTCGATAGCTCCAACGCCATTTATAGAATCAAGCAACATGGACGATGTATTCGACGACAGTAAGAACGACGATAATACAGGCGACGAAGAAGAGAATATATATAGAGTTTCAGCAATAAAGCGCAAAATATCATAATTTATCAAAACGTATCTATATACGTATAGACGTTATCTATACGTATTGAAAAAAGCTTGCATATCACTCGTCGCCATTTGACAAAAGCGTTCTTCATTATATGAAAAGGCTAATTTTTTCACTTTGTTTATTGTAACTTTTATTGCTTTTAAAACAAACGCAAATGCAGAATACTACGACGGGGCTTTTGTCAAGAGTAAAGAAAGAAGCAAGTCAGACGATCGAGGCTATCTTGATAATACGTTGTTTTTTCACATTGCTTACAGCAATTTGTCGCAAAACATGAATGAACATTTGTATGACAATCAAAATGAATATCTGAGTGGTCATGACTATGAAGTAAGTGAATTGAACTGGAGGAATCATTATACATCGCTATTAACGCTCGGTCTTGAGTGGCGTCCAAATAAAGAACTATCTATTGGTCTCATAACGAGTTTCAATATACGGAAGAGAGGAAACGGTCAATTTAAAATGGACGACTATGACTAGATCTACGACGATGATTATCCGTTGCCCGATACCGACGACTTACCATTTACGCATCATAGTTGGCACAGGAATGGTTCTATTAACTATCTTAATCTAGATCTTTTCTTGAAGTATAATTGTTATACGTTCGATATAGGTAATAACAATCATTTGGTGAAAGTATACGGAATAGCTGGATTTAGATACCTAAGTATAAAAATGGCTGAGCTCGGCAATGGCGGTTATTGGTACAACAGTGGACAAGATATAGGACCTATGCCAATTGAAGATGAAACGGGTTTAGATTATGGACAAAAACTATTTCTTCCATATTTCGGGGTAGCATTTGAATATCAATATAAAAGATTTAATGCAATTTTGACGTTCAAGAATAGCTTTTTAAATTATGCAAGGGTCTTCGATCGTCATTATGCCAGAACAAATATAGACGACAATGAATCAATAGAAAATTATGGTTTCTTTTATAACTATTCCTTGTCACTAGATGTCGGATATTGGATATTAGACAGACTGAGAGTTTTTATGATATTTGACGTAATGCAAACGTTAAAGGATAAAACAACAAATAGAACGATATTTGGAAAAGATATAGGGTATATGTCTTACGGTATGTCGAACTTAGCATATTCGATCAGCGTTGGTATGACGTTCGATATCTAAATAATTAGATTTGCCTCAATTACAGCATAGCTTACATCACACACGATAGTGTCTTTTCTGATAAATGAAACTAACTACAAAAGTAAGACGTAAAAATAATCATAGTAAATGAAGTATCAAATACTCTTGAAGCATTAAATGCCTTCGACGATTTACATCTCCACGTCATCTATTCTCTTGCGATAGTTCATTTACCGTGTCAATTATCTTTCTCCCAATCTCTTCAAACTCTTTCTTGCCGAATCCACGCGTCGTGCAAGCTGGGGTTCCAAGCCTAACGCCAGATGTAATCGTTGGTTTTTGCGGATCGTTATGAACAGTATTTTTGTTGCAAATAATATTATACTTCTCTTGCAGTCTCAATTCTAATGCCTTTCCTGTAATACCCTTCGAGCGTAGATCGACAAGAACAATATGATTGTCCGTTCCGTTACTAACTATATCTATACCGCCATTTTGCAACGTCGAACATAGCGTCTTAGCGTTATCGACGACATTTTGACAATATATCTTGAACTCC
>CALCWF010000096.1 GCA_937906355.1 uncultured Rickettsiales bacterium | reverse complement strand
GTCCTTTGTGATCGGGAATCTGCTGTACTATGCGCTCGGCATCCTGCTGGCTTTTCTCTGCAGGGATAACCGTGCCTTCTGCAAGTATATCTGCCCGGTCACGGTGTTTCTCAAGCCCATGAGCTATTTCTCACTTGTGCGCATCGAGTGCGATCCAAACAAATGCATTTCCTGCGGGAAGTGCCGGAAGGTATGTCCAATGGATGTTGATGTTACAGATAATTCAAGAAAACGTGTATAAAAACATACATGAACTAACAGCTTATGTATCTCTATCGGTAATCTAATATCATTTAATGTATCAATATCAGCTAATATCTCTCTCGCTACGCTATCAATACCACCAGATATAACGTTAAGTCGCTTAGCATTATCAAGAACGGAACAGCAACGACTATGTGCATACTGAATATACCAAATAGGATTATCTTTCGACTGCTCCTTAGCAAGAGACAAATCAAAATTAAGTACCGTATCAGCCTTACGAGTGAGAACTATAAATCTCAAAACGTCCGGATCTATCTCGTCTACAACGTCGTCAATAGTCAAAAAATTATTCTTACGTTTAGACATCTTAACCATCTCACCATTCTTAACAAAATTAACAAGCTCACATAGCTTAACATGAACGTCAGCCTTACCGTCGCTAATAGCTCTAACAGCAGAAGTAAGTCTCTTGACATATCCCTTATGATCAGCACCAAGCACAACAATCATATTACTAAACCCTCTCACAAACTTGTCATAATGATACGCTATATCCGAGGCAAAATACGTATGACTACCATCGCTCTTCGCAAGCGGTCTATCAATATCGTCGCCAAACTTAGTCGCTCTAAAAAGCATCTGTTCTCTCGGCTCCCAATCTTCCATCTTCTGTCCCTTCGGTGGCTCTATCGTGCCCTCGTAAATCAATCCCATTTTACGTAAATGCTCAATACTGTTCTCAATCGTGTTTCTATCCTTCAACTCCTGCTCAGACGAAAAGACGTCGTATCGCACCTTAATCTTATCAAGTGTCGGCTTTATAAAAGTCGCTATCATCTCTCTCGCGGTCCGCACCTTTCGTCTCGCTAGTCGACCCTCTCTATCTTTCTCATTTAAATTCGTATCTCCAATATTCGTATCTCCAATATATATAAAATCATTTATCAAAAAATCATATCTACCGTCCATTATATCTTCTATACATTCTCTTCGTTTCTTGTCGAGACTATCATTATTTTTATCCGTATCTCTCTCGTCATATCCCTCGCGTACAATAATAGACGGAGATATGACGTTGTTATCACGCGAAAGACGACTAATATCTCCTAGTATGTCCCGAAACTCCTTCGACTTAATGATGATATCGTCATCACCGGCATCATTCGTCGACACAAACATCTTCTGTATATAATCACTAATCTCTCTGTAATCTATCAAGACAATGGGCTCGTCAATTTTCTTTTTCTCATTCGTCTTATATCTTTTTTTCACCAACTCAACTATAGCTAACACAACAAGACGCGTCTTTCTTCTATCGGCAATCTCCTGTAAATAATCACCTGGATAGCAACCATCCGGCAATTCACCATTAGCACCCCTAATCCTCCAATCTATACTCTTTTCAAGCTTATCCATCTGTCCGCCAGCGTCATTGACATAATACTCACGACATACAGAGTATCCGCTTTTCTCTAACATTCTAGCCATCACATCGCCAAATATAGTTCCACGAGCATGACCTATATGAAGTGGACCAGTAGGATTGGCAGAACAAAACTCAACATTCACCTTCTCGTTATGTCCTAGGTTTTTAATCATATTCTCGTCGCCATTTACGACAACATCTGCTACCATTCTAATCAAAATGTCGTCGTTTAACTTCATATTTATAAAAGCCGGTCTAACAACGTCTACCGAAGAAACGTATTCAAGCTCTTTCACTTTTAGCACAATATCTTCCGCTATCTTCATAGGATCTTTTCTAATAGTCTTCGACAGTATCAACGCAATATTCGTCGAAATATCACAGCTATCCGCAAACTTCTCCGGCGGAAGCTCTAAAACAAGCTTATTAAATATCTCGTCGTCAATGTGAACATTTTCTGCATCGTATAGCTCCAAAATTATACTCTTAATATCTATCTCAATTCTCTCAAGCATCTTCGAACAATATAACACTCACTCGATAAATATCGTCGATAGTAATATCAAATTGTCAAGATTACATTCTACTACTTCTTCAAAAAAATCAGAAAGACTACATCTATCATATTTAGGCTTAGAATCTAAAAAAACATTGCTTGAACTTGAAGGAATTATGGTTGAAGGTAGA
>CALCWF010000095.1 GCA_937906355.1 uncultured Rickettsiales bacterium | reverse complement strand
ATAAACAGTCTTATCTGGATAAGTCATAGCGTTAAGGAAGGTATTCATACTCCCTTTTACAAGGTCTACAAAAGGTTCCTTAAGGTGATATTTACGGCTTCCACAGAGGCTTGAGTGTTCAAGAATATGTGGAATACCACTATCATCGGAAGGTGGGGTCCTAAAACCAATGTTAAAAACCTTATTATCGTCATCATTGCCAATATAACAAAGTTTTGCACCACTCTTTTCATGTTCCATTAAATAAGCATGGGATGAAATTTCATCAATGAATTCATAGCGTAAAACTTTAAAACCATGATAAACTTCATTTACGTTAAGCATCAATAAGTCTCCTTAGTATTCAAATACAATAGATGATAAACTAGTAAATATATTAACTTTATTTTATCACATAAAGGTCAAAAAGACACACAACACATCTATTTTAACATATATATTATATGTAATAAGGTTCTTACGTTAGCTTTTCCTAACAAGTTTCTGCATATCTTCTTCGTCTCCTACATATCTCCTCAATTTCCCATAATATTTCTTATACGCAGAATAACTATATATCAAGCAATAATTAATACATCACTCTACGAGAAAGCCACCTCGCGAGAACTTAACCTCGTCTATCTTTCATCTAAGTCTCGAGTCTCTAAATAAAATCTAATATCAAAAAACTATAAAAGTATAAGTAGTTTTACACTTGAAAATTAAAAAAAACTACATTTCCCTATCATCGTAGGGCACGTAGCTCAGTTGGTAGAGCAGTTGACTCTTAATCAATTGGTCAAGGGTTCGAATCCCTTCGTGCCCACTCCTACCACTCTATCATTATCATTCAAATATCTGTATCGAAGACTATAAACTACGTTCTCAAAGTTCTCAAAGCATAGTACTTCTACATCTTTATGATAAGATCATATTTTCAGTGATATATTATTGATGTATCGAGATCGTCTAATAGACGTCATTCGAAGGATATTATTTATCAAACTTCTTAAATATCAGACACCCATTCGTTCCACCGAAGCCAAACGAATTCGAGAGTGTGTAATTAATCTTCTCCGAAGAAGCCTTTTGAACTATCCTCATACCATTACAGCACTCATCTAGATTCTCAATATTTATACTTGGGGGAACAATCTGTTCCTCTATAGCCTTAACGCAAAATAAAGCCTCTAACGCACCGGAAGCACCTAGTAAGTGTCCAGTCGCGGACTTCGTCGACGATATCGCAACGTTGTTCGCATGTTCTTTAAATGTATTCTTTATCGCTGAAATCTCCGCCACATCGCCAAGCGGGGTCGATGTGCCATGTAAATTTATATAGCTAATATCGCCAGCTTCTATACCGGCATCTTCAATCGCATTCATCATTGCCCTCGAAGCACCGGCACCATCCGGTCTCGGAGAAGTAATATGGTAAGCATCACAACTAGCGCCATAACCAACTAACTCGGCATAAATCTTAGCACCATGTGCAATCGCATGCTCCAACTCCTCTAACATCAAAACCGCAGATCCTTCGCCTATGACAAAACCGTCTCTATCTCTATCTAATGCCCTACTCGCCTTCTCCGGCGTATCGTTATACTTCGTAGATAAAGCATTCATTGCGTCAAAACCCGCAATACCGACCTCACAAACAGCAACCTCTACTCCGCCAGCCAAACATCCGTCAAAACGACCACTTTTAATATAATTAAAAGCTTCACCGATTGCATGTGTGCTCGAAGCACACGCCGATACATGCGTCATACTAGCACCTCTTAAATCAAACTTCAAAGCCACATTACCGCTACACATGTTAGCTAAACTAGCTGTTAGAAAAAACGGTGACACACGTCTGCAACCCTTATCGAGTATCGTTTTAACCGTCTCTTGAATCGTCTTAATTCCACCTATTCCAGTAGCAATAAAAGTGCCAAATCTATCTCTATTGATCTTCGTATCGTCAAGCAGACCACAATCTACCATCGTATT
>CALCWF010000094.1 GCA_937906355.1 uncultured Rickettsiales bacterium | reverse complement strand
GAAATAATCCCTGGTGGGGAGCATATAACCCATTGATAAGGGGAGGAAACCTCCATTGTCCGCCATGAGCGTGACCGCTTAAAACAAGGTCAAAATTGTATTTAGCGTAATCGTCCATTCTTTCGGGTCTGTGCGAAAGAAGAATTGTGTAGTTGCCGTTTTCTGAAACAGCAGATGTGTTTTTCAGCTGACTTTCAAAGCTCTCCGTTATTGTGCTTACATAATCCATAGCGTCGGGGTCGTCAACAACGCAGATGTTTATTTTAGTTTTGCCGACGGTGATTATATCGCTTTCGCCGCTGAGCCTTTTAATATCATAGCGGGAGAGAAGCTCCATTTTCTGATTATAACACTCTTCACCGCACCAGAATTCGTGATTGCCTGCGGCATAATAGCAGGGATATCTGCCCGAAATTCCATTTAAGAATATTTCTGTGTTTTCATCATGGTCAACATAATTGAAAAGGTCGCCGCCTAAAAGAAGTATATCAGGCTTCTGCTCATCTATTTTATCAATTAGAAGCTCCATATTTTCACCGTAATAATTGGAGTGCAGGTCGGAAACAAACGCTATGCGAATATTGCTGTTCACTTTAGGCGTGTCAATATCATATTTCTGCACAAGAATTTCGTCATTTACTCCGAAGAAAAATACAGCCGCACCGAGAATGACCGCAGCAACAAAAACAGCACAGATTATTTTAATATATTTATTCATTCTTCTGTCATATTCTGGACTGATTTCAAATATTAAAAATACTCCATTTTTATTAAACTCTTTTAAATTTAAAAAACCTCCATTAAGATAATTTCCGTATTTATCTTTAATTGTTTTGTAAGTATCTTTTTCTGCTTTTTCGAAATCAATAGCAAGAGAAGTCTTGTGAAAACAAAGTAGTAAGAATATAATAATTAAAAATCTTCTCACAATCGAAGTATTCCGGATACAACTTAAAAATCAATTTCGTTTCTCAAAAAAAAGCATATGTTTTCATAAAAAACGTCACAATTTATTGTTATAATTCTCGTGCCTTTAAATAAATCAATGCAACTTGGTCTTTGCGGGTTTTGTAGATAGTATAAATCATGAGTTTTTTTTAAATGTTCTTTTTAGATGAGAGTGTTGACTTACTTTTTCACTATTTATTGTTCTTGAAAAGTGAAAATAACAAGTTAGACGATGCGGTGGTATTGAAGGAGAGAGATAAAGAAAGTGTAAATGAATTATAAACGGTAGTTTGAAATGCGTTGAAATGAACACAGAGGAGATTAAAAAACGTTTGACAAAAGAAGATAAAACAAATCTTGTTGCAATGGCGATTATTGAGTTGGTGAAAGATGACAAGAAAAATATTAAATGTATGAATATAACTGAAAAAATCAAGGTTATTATGGCTATGGTTTACAAAAACATCTTGTATTCTTTATTATCGATATCTGTCTGGTTATCTTTATGAGATACGTAAAAAATAAAAGCCACAGGACGTGAAAGTATATTTTTTTTATCTGTTCTAAATCCTTCAAAAGAAGCGTTAGAAAAATATGGTTGCATTTTAACTTATAAAAGTGATGGTGGTAAAGATAAAAAAAATATGAAATTTATTATTGTATCTGTATTTGCTCTTTTTTGGTTTTGGGGGTCTTTGAAAGAATATGAATATTTAGCAACTTGGCTTGAACTTCTCTTTTTTGTTTTTGTATTTGATTTCTTTGATGGAAAGGAAAGAAAGAAAAAAAGAGAACAAGATATAAAAATGAAAATTAAAAAGCTTACTAAGTATGTTATGAACGAGACGGGACTTGTATTGTCACAGCAACAAGCAACTTTTTTCAAAAAAACAAACGACAAAATTATGCCAGAGTTAGTTAAAAAAGTTACAGAAAAAATAGCTCAAGAAGCTTCAGGAAAATGCTACGAAAATATGCGAAAGTTAATTGAAGGAATTTTTAAAACAAACGACAAAACTATGCAAGAGTCAGTTGAAAAAGTTACAAAAAAAATAACTCAAGAAGCTTCAGAAGAAAACGAGATAATTCCAAGTGGGTTTATTTATTATGTAATTTGTTACGTATTTTGTTGTTACATATTTTATTATGGTCGTTATATCGATGAGACAAATATTAATGGAAAAAGGAAATTATTAATAAAATCGTTTATCGAAGAAAAAGAACGAATTAAAAATGATCCTGAAGATGATTTTTTGTATCCGTCTTCGACGGAAGAACTAAGACAAGAATTTAAAAATGATAGAGCTATAGAGAAAACATACGATAAGATATTTAGACGCAAACCATGCAAAGATTTATAACTCTAAACTTCAATGGCAAAATTCCAGCAGGAATGCAAGAGTTGAAGTATAAACTTCGTCAATTCTTATGCGGAGAGTTTGAGTTTTCGATTCAAGAAGACGTTGCCGGAGATGAGATTTATATATATCAAACATTTTCAGTTGGACATTTCAATGACGATATCGTAATGCTTCAAATTGTGTGTGATGTTTTAAAGAGAAATAATGTCAAAACTATAAACTATTTTTCACCATTTTTACCATATACAAGACAGGACAGAACATATAACACGACCGGATCACTTGGAGCGAAACTTGTAGCAGAGATTGTTAATAATTGTGGAATCGATAAGATTACAACTTATGATTTTCATGCATTTCAGATTGAAGGTT
>CALCWF010000093.1 GCA_937906355.1 uncultured Rickettsiales bacterium | reverse complement strand
TTTTAATCTAGAAACTCTTCAAGCAGGAATGAGTGCAAAAGTATATGTCGCTTTTAAATTGCAGAATGATTTTGGAAATGAATATTATGATTTTCAACGCTTAAATCTACTTTTAATTTAATTCCATAAGTTGAATCGTAAACTGGTTTATGAATTCGCCAAGCACCATCCTCGAGATGTGATGTAAAATTTCTAAGTTCAAATTCATATTCTGGTTTAGAAACCTCGATGTAACCACCTGCTTCTTGAGGAGCGGTATTATAACAAAGAATAGCATAACCATAATCACCATTGGATTGTTGAGCATTCCAAGTATCAATATCAACAAAAAATTCTTTTGTTTCATTAACGCCAAGATATTCAGAATAAATTCTTTCTCCCCAACCTCTTTGGTGAATATCAACTCTAATAATTTGACTTGTTTTATTGGTAATTAACCCACAAGAACCGATTGAATTAATAGTGCTTAGTTGGAACGGCGAAGCAGTAGTTTCAATTGAAGTTCGTGCATCTTGCTCTAAATTGGTTATGTAATTTTTGAAATAATTTGGTTGATAAATCTCTCCATCTGTTGCTGAATAAAGTTGATTTCTTGAACCTAAAAAACTTGCTTTATCTGCATTTGGATTTTCTCTATAAAATCTTTCTGCCCAACCAACAATACAACTTTCATCTATATTTATTTTTGTCCATCGCTCACCATCAGTAAGGTTTTCTCCTCTTAAAACTTGCACCATTCTTTCACTTCCTTCGATAGAGTTGTAATAAATCCTCTCTAACAAATCGCGATTTGAAAGGTGCCCTTCATTATCACTACTTGCTCCTCCAAGATAAACTTTTTCTATGTCTTGTAAATAATCTTTGCTATCAAATAAGTATGCTAAACCTTTATTTAGATCAATTAAAATTATATTTCTTGGTATTTCGTGTCCTACAATTCTAAATCTTGATAAATACTTTATTGTCTGTAAAAGTGTTTTGTTTATATCTGTTAAATTTAATTTGAATTCCAATATATTACAATCCCAAGTGCCGTCTGTTGATAAGATGCAAACTTTTTCCATTATTTCATCAACTGATAAATCTTTAAACTCTTCAATATAATTTTTGAATTTGTTGTAAAAATCTTGTTGTCCTTCTGCCTCAGTTGAAAACTTCTTTAATGGTGTTGGTTTACCAACTACTCTCTCTCTCTCTTCGACCATAATAACCCTTCATGGGGGCGGAGCTTTTATTTGTCAAGTAATTGACCGACTTTTATCGATTTGTGAATAACGCTTTCTTTTGTTTTTTTGAATGCATTTTGTTAGTTTAGATTATACTATTTTATAGATGATGAAAGAATTATTATTCTAAAAGTTATATTCTATGACAAAATTGAAAAACATGATGTAAGAATTTTATTATTCTTCGCTATTCGTTGTTTTCAATGACCGCAGAATTCGACACGACTTTCTCCTTTTGTTTGTCGCCTTCGTCCTTATTATCGTTTTTGTTGCTTAGAAAAATATTCTTTACACTTTCATCAACAATTGTGATTTTGTTTTCATTAAACAGTTCTTCCATCACGTCCAAATACATTCTTTTTCTTGTTATGAATGGAGCATTTTTATATTGTGCGTAGACTTGATTGAATCTCGATACATCTCCTTTTGCACGATTGACGATTGACGTAGCATAACCATGCGCATCTTCGATAATCTTCCCGGCTTCGCCGCGCACCTTTGGTAGAATATCGTTCTTGTATTTATAGGCTTTATTTATCTCACTTTCTTTATCGACTCTTGCCGTCTGAACGTCTCTAAATGAGTCAATAACTTGTGATGGTGGATCTATCTTTAACATCTGTACCAATAATACCGTGACGCCCATGTTATATGAATTTAGCATTTGTTGCAAAAGTTGTTTTGCCTCTTCCTCGATCTCACTTCTACCAGATGTTAATATTGTAGCTAGTTTTCTTTTACTCACAACCTCACGAATCGCACTCTGCGTTGCATCGTAAATTGTTTGTTGCTTATCACGAACGTTGAATACAAATTTCTTCAAATCATCAATCCTCCATTGAACGTTAAGTTCTAGATTTACTATATTTTCATCTCCTGTCAAAGCTAGTCCTTCGCTGATCTCTTTATTTTTAATATCACTTTCATCGCCACCGATTTTAATAACACGAACTCGTCTTGTAGCTTCTTTGACGGCTTCCTCTATCGGAAATGGTAAATGATAATGCAGACCGGCATTTTCTTCACGAACATACTTACCAAATCGCATGATAATTGCACTCTCTTCTTGTTTTACGGTATAAAAACCACTAATCAACCACAAAACGGTAATTATAGATACAACACCAACGAACAACTGAAAGTTTTTTTTTATTCTAAAACTAAGTGGTGTTTTTTTTAGAAAGTTGTTAACACAGTTGATAAAATCACACTCACAGGTATCGTTCTCGTCGTCGGAACATTTAAAACCGCTTGTCTTGCCACTTTTAGAATCTTTACAGCTTCTTGTGTTTATATGTTTATAATCTTCTTCTATTTTTGAAGAATCTGCATCATTTTCGTTGTCAACATCATCCTCTATATCTTCGCTATCTATATAGTTGTCGTCGCAATCAAAGTTTTTCTTAGAGCTAAAAAAGTCTGATACAAACTTCTTTTTCTTATCTGTACTCGATTTCTTTTTGTCGGCACTGTCGCCAAGTTCATCCCACGGATTATCTTTTGTCATCTATAAGAAATTAATACCATCTCTTCGCAAGAACGACTGGACAAAATACAGAGGAAACAAATAAAAACTTCCATAAAGAAGACACCACGCCTCCTACCCGTCATAATCCCAAAACGGTTCGACCCACAATTCGTCGACTTATAGCCTGCTTACAAACTATTTGCTTCCTCTTGACCGATTGTCAATGATTATTTAATAATCTTTGCAACAACACCTGAGGCGACTGTTCTACCGCCCTCGCGAATAGCAAAACGTAAACCTTGCTCCATCGCAATATGTGTGATCAATGTAACTTTAATTGTTAAATTATCACCAGGCATCGCCATCTCTTTGCCATTCAATAATTCAACTGCACCAGTAACGTCGGTCGTTCTAAAATAGAATTGTGGTCTATACTTTGTAAAGAATGGAGTATGTCGACCACCCTCTTCTTCTTTCAAAACATAAATCTCGGCCTCAAACTCTGTATGTGGCGTAACAGAACCTGGTTTGGCAATAACCATACCTCTCTCGACGTCTTTTTTGTCTACACCGCGTAGCAACAAACCAGCGTTATCACCAGCCTGACCTTCATTAAGAGACTTACGGAACATCTCAATACCGGTAACAACCGTCTTCTTGCTCTCTTCATGAATACCAACCAATTCAACTTCCTCGTTCAACTTGACGATACCTCTTTCAATACGTCCCGTCGCGACAGTGCCACGACCAGAAATCGTAAATACATCCTCAACGGCCATCAAGAATGGTTTATCTACATCACGCGTAGGTGTTGGAATAAATTCATCAACTGCAGCCATTAAATCCAAAATTGCCTTTTCACCATCCGCATCGCCATTTAAAGCTTTCAAAGCAGAACCTTTTACAATAGGAGCTTTTGCACCATCAAAGCCGTACTTAGTCAATAAATCGCGAACTTCCTCTTCAACGAGCATCACCATCTCCTCGTCATCGACTAAGTCAACTTTATTCAAGAACACAACTATGTAAGGAACGCCAACTTGACGAGCCAACAAAATGTGTTCACGTGTTTGAGGCATTGGTCCATCGGCAGCACTAACAACCAAGATAGCACCGTCCATTTGTGCCGCACCTGTAATCATGTTCTTAACATAGTCGGCGTGACCTGGGCAGTCAACGTGAGCATAGTGTCTCTTCTCCGTTTCATACTCAATGTGAGCGGTATTAATAGTTATACCACGAGCCTTTTCTTCAGGAGCACCGTCTATTTGGTCATAAGCCTTCTTTTCGGCCATTCCTTTCTTCGCCAACACAGCTGTAATAGCCGCTGTCGTCGTCGTTTTACCATGATCCACGTGACCAATCGTACCAATATTGACGTGTGGTTTACTTCTATCAAAAGCCTCTTTTGCCATAAAAATTAATTATATTAAACACATTCACGGTCAAAAAATATGATGATAAAATAATTTGCAAGTTTTTTTACATTTTTAAAAAATATAAGATTATAAAACATAAGACTGTCATATCGAAATCGATGATACACAACTTATGTCCCCGTCTTACGTCAAAGCCACGTATGTAGCTGTAGTAATTATAATGTATAATATACACATTATATATAACACGCTTATTAATAATTTACATTTACGATACGTATATTTTGTGTAATAAAAACAATTAGACTTTAATTTTTCCTCTCTGCACCATAGAGCATGAGAGAGAGCGGGAAGAAAAAGCCAAAACTCGCCACAATTTGTTCTGGAACCGGCACTATTGAACATACCATCGAAAGATTAAATATAAATTATGATTTTGAATTTGCTTGCGATATAGACAAATATTGCAAACAAACACAAAGAAACAAAATTTTTACAATATTTGATTATTTAAACAACGACAAGACGCATTACAAAACAAACGACGATATATGTACCCCAATGGAATGTGTTAGAACAATGATTGATTATATACCAAATGATTTTTGGAGTAATCAAAACATTAAAGTATTAGATCCTTGCTGTGGTAATGGGAATTTTGGTGCATATTTACAATGCAAAACAAATATAAATAACATTTATTTTAACGACATAAATGAGAAAAGATTGGAAAATTGTAAAAAAATATTAAATCCAAAGCATATTTCCAATTACGATTATTTTAATATTTTCGATAAATATGATTTAATAGTCGCTAATCCTCCTTATTCTGGTGGAGGAAATAAAAATAAAAGTTTATCAAATAAATTTATAGAGTATTCTATTGATTTATTAAATGATAATGGTTTTTTGTGCTTTATCACTCCAAATAACTGGATGTCTTATAACAATAACAATACAACTTTAAAAAAATTATTAAATTGTGGTAGTTTTATTATTATAGATAATGACGCTAAAAAATACTTTCCAAAAGTAGGTTCTTCGTTTACTATTTTTGTTTGGCAAAAGAACGTGTTTAATAATACAACAAAAATATTTAATAACTATTTAATAAAAGATATTCAATATGTAAATATTAATAAAAATATACATTTTATCCCCTTATATTTATCGCAACCAATATTGGATATAATTACGAAAACTATTATGGAAACAAACAACAATTTTCATTATAGATGCGATTTACACAATTTTACAAAAAAAAACTTGTTAAATGATACACAAGATAGTATTTTTAAATATAAAACTATACATACACCTAAAAAAACAAGGTATGCAATAATTAAACAAGATATTTATGATAAATGGATTGTTATTATTCCTTTATCTTGTTATTTTATTCCTTATATAGAACATAATGTAAATACAACACAATCAGTTGGTTATTTTGCGTTTGACACGCGGGAACAAGCAATATTATTCAAAAACAAGTTAAAACAAGATTGGATAAAAATTTTAGTTCATTTAACACGATATGGAAATTTTAACAACATACTAGTATTAAAACATATCAATTTTTCATTCAATCAAAACTGTTTTAATAAAAATGAAAATAACGTCATTAAACAAATAGCACCAAAAATTAGATATTAGATTTCAGTTGCATTAGATTGTATATTTGCCAATGGTGGATGATTAAATTGTTCTTTAAATTTTTTAATCATAATATCTTCAACGGCAAGTGATTTTGGAGATGAAAATGGAATCGATTTTTCTCCATGCCAATCTAAAATATATGGTTCATTACTACAATCATAAATGTATAACCTATATTCCAATCTTGTAGCCAACATTGATTGAAGCATTTTAATATTAGTTGTCGAGGCTGTCCGCCAATTATAGACAACACCACAGTTATAAGAAGCAAGACGTTGTTTGAAAGCCGTTCTTGATTGCCCTATTTTTATAATATGTTCTTTTTTATTAACAATAGATGTTATTAAATAGGACACTCCGAGAGATTTATAAAAAATATTTTTCGCTATTTGATTAACAAAATCATAGGCAATAATTTTCTCGTTTTTTCTTCCTTTTGTTCTATTGTTAGCATTATTCAAATCAATAACCATTGGTTCTGCCTTTAATTTACAAATAAATTGATAATCATTTTTACCTTCAAAACTAAAATCTTGTAATGTTGGTTGTTTTACTATATCTTCTTTAAGAAATGGTGTATCATTTCTATTGTCTAACTGAAAAACTTGTTTTAATGCATTTATATAATCAATTCCAGATTTGCTGATATAGACATTATTTATGAAATTGCATAAAGATAATAAATGCTTGTTATCAATTTGATTTGGCATGTTTAATACGGAAATACGGTTGTCTTATTTTTCAAGTATCTTTTTACCAGTTAAATAGATATAAAGTAAATACATAATTACCATTCGTCTATTTATATTTATTGACAAATATATTTTAGTAATATATATTTATACTTGTTTATTTTAGGAGAAAAAAATGCTAGACAAAAAATATAATTTTTTAGATTGTGAAAAAAAATGGCAAGATTATTGGCAAGAAAAAGATATTTACAAATTTGACAAAGATTCAAACAAAAAAACATATTCAATTGACACTCCACCTCCAACAGTTAACGGAAAAATACATATGGGACACTTGTCTTCTTATATGCACATTGAAACTGTTGCTCGTCATCACAGAATGAAGGGTGAAAATGTTTATTTTCCACTTGGGTTTGATGACAATGGGCTTCCAACAGAAAGATATGTTGAAAAGAAGTTCAACAAAAAAGCTCACGAAATGCCAAGAGAAGAATTCA
>CALCWF010000092.1 GCA_937906355.1 uncultured Rickettsiales bacterium | reverse complement strand
CGTGTAGCGTGTTCGACGCCCTCACTGTCAATCTCCTTGGCAATAACCTCTTCGGAACTACTCTTTATCGCATCGTAGCCAAGTATAGTATTCATCGTTCTCAAAAAAGAGCAACCGTCGTGTTCATGAGCATATAAATAATTAGCACACATAGAAGTATTAACGTCGAAATCTATGCATAAAGCATTATCGAGAGGATAAAAATTATATTTATGCTCATATTTAAACTTTTCGTGTTCCGTCTTCGACTGGCAGGTTCCGCATTTCTCCCTCAAAACATCGTCTATATGACTCGCACATTCGTTATACAACGACAATATCTTGCCAATCTCGGTTGTATACGTACCAATAGACACGGCGTATTCGCTTGCCTTATCATAAATATCTTTCGTTCTTTTTTGTATATCGTCAAATATCTCTTTAACATCGTTAGCCGTTATCGTAGTTGGTATCGTTATGTCGCTCGAGCTATCGCTCCCCTCTTCCTTCTTATAGATTACAGACTCGACCTTCGTCTTATAGATTTTGTATCTCGCTATAATTTGTTTTAGAAATTCAAGAGTATCGCTACTATAACTTGCACTATTTATCTTTCCGGTTAACTCTTCGATACTATTTTCAATTGATTTTAACTCAGTGATTTCAGAAGAGACGCTCAATTCTACCGCGGGTTTACTATCTACAATAGCCTTATACTCATCATACTTCTTCTTCGCAATCTCGATTTCGCGTTCGATTTCATCACACTGTCTCTTTTCTTCATCTGAACGTTCAGTAGAGTCGTTACATTTTTGTTTCAATAAATCGTTATATTCGCTCTCAGCGTTAACCATATTCTCGACATCTTTGTAATTCCAAGCATCTCTTTCGTTATTTATTATCGTATTGATATCACCTAGTATTGTCTTCACCTCTTGTCCGCCATTTGTATTTGTTATATCAATAGATAACATCTCTTCTTTCGTGAAAGAGTCATTGTCGACAATTTTCTTACATCTATCGTATTCCGCCTTTGCTATCAATGTCGACGACTTTGCATTCTGACACTCAGCACTTTGCTCACCATACATACCACAAACTTCAATCTGTTCGGCAAGCTTATCGTTATAATTCTTCTCAGCTACTGCTAATCTATCTATAGCTCTCGACATAAGCAGATCAAAAGCCGTCTCTCTCGCTTTATGATACGCATTATCGGCATATAATAGCATTCGTGCGTTATACATCATCATTACAAAATAATATTCAGACAAACTATACTTCGAACGTTTACTTATTAATGTATCTGCCTCTTTAATATCGAAAGCTATCGTCTCTTTCAATGCATCTATCTCCTTCTGCTTTTTTTCTATCTGTTCTCCCCCTGATACGATATCAACGCCATACGGCTTGAATCCTATCTCAGTATTACCCTTTCTGTTATCTATATCAGCCTCACCGCCGCTAGCGTCTCTGCCACTTCCCTTAGCTATAAACTCCTTACCGTTGTTATACCAAAATCTATGCGAACCACCAACTGCTATCCAAGAGGAGTCTTCCTTTGCGTATTCTACAACCTCAGCGCCGTCGCTAAATAATGACCAAGATACGAAACAATTATGCTTACCTTCGTGTGTCGGAACCTCGACTCTCACCT
>CALCWF010000091.1 GCA_937906355.1 uncultured Rickettsiales bacterium | reverse complement strand
TTAATGATTTATCTTTTAAAATGTCTTCGTGCATTTTGCTTGCATTTACTTGCGAAAACTTTTTTAGCTCCGGCGGAAGATTGAATATATTTACGACCGTTTTTAGCCCGTTATCGTCGTTAACTATCTCTATTGTTGTTTTTACGCTTTTTAGAATTTTTCGCGTTATATTGGCGTTATTTTTTAGACAATTTTTCACGAAGTCGCATGCGATTATTCCACATGAGTGATGATCAGCTTGTACGTTATCGCCGTGACAGTAGCAGTCAATCTCGTGATTAAAGTTGTTATAGAAAAACTCCGCTCCGATTATACATCCTGATCTTAGATTTGGATCGAAGTATGGATCTAGAAATATTATTTTTTTGCGTCCACACAGAACTCCGTATATGTATGGTATCGCATGTATCATCCTATTGTCTTCGTTTGTTATCACGATTATTATCGCACGAAATTCTCCATCTTTACACTCGGCGAAGTCGAAGAATTTTAGAAACGCATCGCGTTGCGTTACATACATCTGTATTGTATTATCCGTATATAGCGTATACTGATTTGTATGTATTCTGTATGTCAGGACGCTGACGTCGAAGCCGTATTTTTTTTTATAAGTTTCCATTATATAACTTATTCCGAGCGATCGTAGACGAATTGCGAATATAGGATAGTCGTCGAGAGTATAGAGATTGCCGTCCGGAACTACATCGAAGTATTTACCGCATAGTTCGACGTTTTGATTTAGAAGCTTATAGTTATTATTAGCGACAGTAGTTGAATTATTTTCCTGTAATGACATACGAGTTATTTTACAGAAAATATAACTTATATCAATAATAATATTTTTATTTTTGTTATTGACATTTTCTTTTCGCTTCTCCTGCCGAAGAAGTTTTTATTAAAATAATTATATTATCGATATTTCTTTAATACCGTTTTGTCGTTCGATGTCGTTTAGTGATATTTAAGTTATTTAGTGACCGATTGCAGATTTTTAGATTTATTTTTTATACTTATCTACATTTCTTTTTATTTTTATTTCTTATTTTTATTTCACTTATTCTTTTGTCGTTTTTCTTTTTTCTTTCTTTTCTTTTGTGCTTTCCTTTTGCGTGTTTTAGTTTTATGGACTATTAGTTTGTTTATTGTGCGTCTATATTGCTTGGTATTATTATTTTTTCTTTTAGATTATTGTCTTCCGTGAGTTGTTTTACGCGATAGCGATAGTATTCAGTGAAATCGACTAATTTTTTGTGATTGCCGTTGATTTCTTGTATACTTGATATTGCTTGTTTTGTTAGTAAGTCTGCTTTTGATAGCACATCTACCTTATCGATAGTTTTGACATCGACTGTATTATAAATGTATATCAGATTACAGAAGTTATTTATGTAGTTTTTTATTAGCATTTTTTCTTTTTTATTACAGTCTATTTCATATACTAAATTATTATCTTTATCATATATTCCATATTTAACGAGTTTTTCTTCAGATAAATCTATTTCTAAATTAATTATTCCTGATATTACATTAATGTTTATCTCTTCATAATTAATAAAATTACCCGCTGTTATTAAGTCACTATATTTATCGCTTTTTAATATTTCCACCTCTACTTGTTTATCACTTAATTCTTTATAAAAAGTCATATTAGTAGCACCAGACTTATTAGCACTTAATATTAAATTATTATATTTGATATTAGCATTCTTTAAATTATAACAATAAATGTAGTCATTATGAATAATGTAAACTAAATCGATTGTTGTAAAATAAATTTCATAAACGTCATTACCATAAGTTACATTCATTAAATCTGTATTTGCAATATTGTCATAATAATTCTCATACGCTTTTTCATCATTTACAAGTTCTAATTTTAAATTATTAAACCAATCCACAAAGCTTAAAGTATCTACAGATTTTCCTTTAGTGTATACCTTACAAGAAATATCAAAATTAATTGAAGGTTTGTTATAAGATAATGTACCAAATGAAGGACTAAATTTAGCATCAACTAAATATGATGAATCACTAATAGTAATTGTTTTTTTACTAAATTTATTAACAATTAAAATAGAACTAAAAACTAATACCACAACAGCAAGTGATGCTATATAAGTTGGAAGGGAAATTGCTATTTTTCTTTTTGGCTTAAATTCAAGATCTTCTTTAATTGTTGATACATCAGGTGTTTTTGGATTAACCCATTTTTCTTTAAATTGTTTTTTGATATTCATGTTAAGACTCCTTATTAAAGTATTCGCGAACCTTATCCAATGCTTCATGATAATAACTGTGGATAGTAGATGCACTTTTATCTAGAATAACTGCGATATCTTTAATTTTAATATTGTAAATTATTTTATAAATAAATATTTGATATTCGAAAGGTGAAAGGATTATTGAAAGGTCTGTGTAATAATCATCAAGAGTAAATTCGCCAATGATTTGGGGATTAAAAGCTTCTTCAACAAATATAAGATTTTCTTTTCTCTTATGATATTCATTAATGGCTTGGTTTTTTGCAATCGCAACTAACCATGCTGTAAAGAATCTACCATCAAATGTTTCAATAGATTGATACATCTTAAGGAAAGTATCTTGAAGAGCCTCTTCAGTAGCCTCATGATTTTTCAAGATACTATAAATTTCATAATAAACTAAATTCTTGTATTTCTCGTAGCAATAATCAAATGCTTCTTCATCGCGTTCGATTAGCCTCTTTACCATCATTTTCTCTGTCATAAAGCCACTTCCACAACATGATTATAACACATTTTATAACTCTTCACTATTATAACAAAAAAATTCCGAAAAAATTCGGAACTTTTTAAAATTTTTTTATTTTTTTACATTTCTTTCTTTCTAAAGATCATTTTAATAGGTGTTCCATCAAAAATGAAACTCTTTCTGATTTGATTTTCTAGATATCTTTGATAAGAAAAATGTAAATAATTGCCATCATTAACAAAGAATACAAATGTTGGTGGACAAGTTGAAACTTGTGAAGCATAATTTACTTTTAATGCACCGCCATTAAAGAATGCAGCAGGTTGTAAAAGAGTAGCATCTAAAACAACGTCATTTAAAACATTTGTTGGAATACGACGACTATAATTTTCATAAACGTTATTTATTTCTTCAAATAATGTTTGAATTCTTTCGTTCTTTAGAGCAGATACAAAAACAATTGGTGCAAAACTTAAATATAAGAAATGTGCACGAATCTTTTCAATATATCGATTCATAGTCTTGTTATCTTTATTTACAGCATCCCATTTATTAACTACAATAATACAAGCGCAATTTGCTTCAACAGGGTATCCCGCAATTCGTTTATCTTGTTCTTCAATATCTTTTGTACCATCTAATACAACAAGAGTAATTGCAGCACGTTCAACAGCTTTAATTGCTCTTAAGAAACTATATTTTTCAGCATTTTCGTAAACTTTACCTTGTTTTCTAATACCTGCAGTATCAATAACAACATAATTTTTGCCATCTCTTACAAATGGAGTATCAATTGCATCTCTTGTAGTTCCGGCAATATCACTTACGATTACTCTTTCAGTACCTAAAATGGCATTAGTTAATGAACTCTTACCAACATTAGGTTGACCAATAATACAAAATTCAATTGCATCG
>CALCWF010000090.1 GCA_937906355.1 uncultured Rickettsiales bacterium | reverse complement strand
CTACACGGTATATAGTAAAGAAGAGAGCGACGACGGATTTGACAAACGACATCGTTTCTGGCATAAAAAGCAAGATGTCGAATCTAACTAGCACTACAATCTCGATGGACGATAAGATAGCTGAACTTGAAGAGATGATGAATAAAAGAGGTAGCAATGAGAATTATCAACAGTTGGCGATCGCGTATCACGGAGAGTCCCCGATAGATTGTAGAGTTACTGATAAAGTCCCAAGAGGTAGATGTCCTTATATAGAGTTTGATAACACCAAGAGAGGTAAGGGCGTCGAGCCCTTTGGGGACGGTATATTTCCTTTTAATGGTAAGAAGATATGCACGGAACGTGGTAGCGACGGCGAGTGTAAGAATTGGTATACGTGTGCTACTAACGGACAATATAAGCATGCGAACGATTTCTCGCTAGAATGTCTTGAGCTTGAAAGTATAATTATCCCGAAGGCATCCGACAATGGCGGTGAATACGATCATGTAGCTTCGTCCAAAAGTGCAACTAATGCTTATTTGCTCTCTACTAAGATCGGTGATTTAGTCGTGCCTTCTGGTTCCAACGGTAGCGGTTCGGTCATGAGTTCTAACACTGACAAATCTGGATCAGATTCTACTATGTATGATTACAATGCTTCTGGTTTTAAAAATAGTTCACCGAGTGCAGGTGCCGACGGTCAACAGGCGAGCGACGTAGCGGGGAGACATAATCTACTAAACAACAAGGCTAGATCAGGTGGTGCTTTTATACATAGAAGTGGAACAGGCGGTGGCGGCAAGGGCTCCGCGGAACTTACTCTTGAAGTTAAAGTGAAGCAGGGGGAGAATAATATTGGATACTATCCGATAATGGATAGCAACGGCAGAAAGATAGTCGATACATCTGAGAAAGGACAGTATGATAAAAGTTGCTCAGTTAGATGTCCGCCGATTTATGTCGAGGTAAAAGACTTCAATATGTATTTTTCTACAATTAAAAGTGACAGAAAGATAGATATGATATGTGAGTACTCTGGCGATCCGGAGACCGATATGGAGCCAACCGTCGAGCAGACGCATACACCGAAGAAGTGCTATATAACGAGTGATATAAGTATAGATGGATACGGGAGTCTGAAAAATCGTTTTCGTAACCGATTTCTTCGATATATCTGTTCATAAGCACAACTG
>CALCWF010000089.1 GCA_937906355.1 uncultured Rickettsiales bacterium | reverse complement strand
TACAGTATATATGGTTTCTAAAAAAGAACGTGCAACACAAAAGATTGATAACTCAGAGTTTATTGATAATAAACAAGATTTACTTGCTAAAATCGAACAGTTAGAAAAGGAAAAAGCAAGTCTCATAGAAGATAATCAAAAAATACATCAACAATTAATGGACTTACAAGAGCTTTCTAAAAAAGAACAGAAAGCGACGAAAGAAGTAAAAATGCTTGAATATATGTATTATACTGTTGAAAATAATACTGGTAGTAGTCTTATGATTAGACAACAAGACAAGATGATTATATTGACGTTAGCCAACGATAAGACTATAAAAAAACAAATGATAGAGAAAGGTATTTTTAATAAAAACGATACAATACACGTTATCCATAAAATACCTGTTCTACAGAACGGAGTCAACATCCCACTCCTTATGGAACAACAAAAAATTTTAACAGGTTATAGACAACCTTGTATAATTGCTGATGATGAGGTTAAAGTAATATGTATGAAGTCTTGCAAAACTACACAGTAGATGATTATATAGAATCTTTTCAAGATGATATTTACGAACACGCTGGATTGATTGTAAATTTACCTCCGCTTTTCAATGAAACAACAACTTATCAAAAAGAAGATATGGTTGTAATATCTTACGCGACGGAGTTGATTCCAAATTATATATTTTTTGCGTCTAATATTGATGATAACACAAATAATCCACCAATGACACATGCAGACGAATGGCGTCAAATCGGTAGCTGTAAAAAAACCAAATGCAATAAAAAACAAAAAAATAGAAGAGATACTAAACTACCTAAAAACGACAGCGAATCAAGCTAAATCTGTAATAGATAAATGTTTTTTTAAAATACACTGCAAGGATCGAGAGATGATGGTTGGTTATTATCAATATATAATTAATTTATATATATCGTGGCATCTATCAAAGATGTTCGCGGGTAGCAAAGATAGTAAATATTTTAATTTATATCAATCAGCTTCAATAGACGCGGAGAGTAAAACGAGATTACTCCCTGACGATTTGACTAAATTAGGCACGGTAGAGTGGGCGTTTGATTATTACGGTGCATTAATACACGACGAGATAATGAAACATAGACGTAGGGCATATCAAGTTTTAAATAACGTTGCATCGGATTTTTATGGCACGGACATTTAAGATAGCAAATTATTTACAAAGTTTGGCAGATACAGGAACTGTCGCAGTTGATTGTGGTATTTCGTCAGCAAATAATAAGCAGTATCCAGGACGTGATGTTACGACAGCCAGTGTCGCTACCGAGCATATATTGGGCGTTGTGACTAAAAATATCCCACAACGTGATTTTATGTTTAAACCATTCAATTCACATCGAGAAGAATACGTAGATACAATAGCACAAGAACTACAAAAAGACAAACCAAATATTATGACATCTTTATCTACGGCAGGGAAACGATTTGTTAATGAAATGAAAAATTGCATTAATTCAAAAGGTTATGGGTCGTGGAGACCAATAAGTGAATACACAAAACGACATAAACGCAATCCAGCACACGCAGAAGATATACTGATTGATACCGAACAGTTAATTAATAGTCTTGATAGTAGTAAGGCTTATCAGTGTAAATAATTAATATATGTTCGACGACAATGCAACTTTTTATGATACATTTGCTGAATGGTGCCATGAAACAGTATATCGTTTTGCTGACGAAAAAAAACAATATTTCGTAAAAGGCTATATCGTTAGGGCTTCATTATCGCAACGTATAAAATCAAGTGAAAACGTTAACGGTTCACCTGATATTCTTTTTTACACAAAAGATACAACAAACTTGATTGATACTTATTTATACTATAATAACAAATTATATTTTGTTAACTCGAAGAAAGAGTTTGGAATTAATAACATGAAAGCGTTTTATTATAAATATTATTGCAATGAAGCTTACGAAAAAAAGACAATTCCTGATATAATAGAAAAAGAGAGTTATTGACGATAAATATGGCTAATACAGTAAAGATTAAAAATTTTTCAAAAGAAGATGTGCGAAAAATGATAATAGGACTCGATATTCCTAACTTAACGACTGACAACGTTTGGTTTGGTTGGGAGTTCAAAGAAGCTGATATTTTAAAACAACGAGGGAACCTTTTCAATGTTTTTATTAATTATGACTCTATGAAATATAACTCTGTCCCGAAACGGACTTTTACTATAACTGATACTGGGATTACTGAGGAAGTGCGTTGCTGGAAAAGCGTTACCTTCGATATTCGCGTTGGATCTGTAAACAATAGAGACTGTTATAACGAGTATAGCATGTTGAAAACATTATTATTGGGTTGTGAGAATAGTATTATCTTACAAGACAATTTTAATTCATTATCATATTTTGACAGTAACAGACAAACAACGTGCTTTGAGTATATAACCAAAGCAACGTTTAGATATGAAGAAATAATAACAAAAGATACTGACATTCAGCAGTTGAAAGATCTAAAAATAGATACGCAAATTATTAATAAAACAACTTGACTTTTTAAAAAAAACATATATAATTAATCATTAATTATTAATGATTAATCTTTTTAAGAAAAAAAATTTGAACTTCGTAAAAAATAGCAATCTTGGTTATATGATATATCAAGGTGCGAAAAGAAAAATATCTTTCGAATTAATTGAAGCAATGCATAAAGTGAAACCAAACGCTACAACGTTTATCGATTTATTTGGTGGTGGTGCGTCAATGTCTATCAGAGCCTTAGATATCGGCTACAATGTTATTTATAATGAATTGCAACAAGACGTTTTTCACTTAGTAGAATTCATACTAACACAAGCAAGAGATAAAAGCAAGCAATCTAAATACGGAATTTTACCAGAAGAATTTTACAACTTCGTATCAAGAGAAGAGTTTTTTAAATTAAAAAACACACAAAATAAGACAATAAAAGATATTTTTAATTTAATGTGTTATAGTTTCGGTAGTCGATATAACGGCAATTATTTATTCAACAGAGAACGCGAACAACTAAAAAAAGAGAGTCATAATTTAATATTATTAAATCAACCGTCGAACATTCTAAGAGAAAGATTTAAGTTTATGGAAAATATAGTTATCGAACTCGAAAATATAAAGTGCAATACATGGAAGGAGAAACGGCTTATATTCGTCAATATAATATTGAAACTCGAAGCAATAAGAGTCAGCCTATTATATAATGACAGTGTCCTGAAAGAGTTTCAACATCTTGATTTACAAGGTTTACGACAAACAACCAATACATTAATCATCGACAGCATACAACGCAATTTAATCGACAAAGGCTACAATGTTCCGTTAAAAGCATATAAGAATTCCAAGCCACGAAAGCTACGAGAACTACAACAGCTACAACATCTACAACAGCTACAACAGATAGAACATATAGCACGGATAGAACAGATAGAACGGCTACAACATCTACAACAGCTACAACATCTACAACATCTACAACAGATAGAACAGATAGAACAGATAGAACGGATAGAACGGCTACAACATCTACAACAGATAGAACAGATAGAACAGATAGAACGGATAGAACGGCTACAACATCTACAACAGATAGACAAGTTTATATTTAGCAATCAAAGCTACGAAAACGTTGATTTATCTCAATTTAACAATGATGACGTTATTATATATTGCGACCCACCTTACAGAAACACAGAAGGCTACAATATTGACTTCGATTTTAATAAGTTCGATAACTGGCTAATCGAAATGCGAAAAAAAGGTTTTGATGTATTTATAAGCGAATATACTCAACCGCCACAAACAACAGAGATTTTTAATATTAAAAAAGAAAAATTGCTTGCAACGGCGACAAATAAAAAAACAGTATTAGAGAGACTTTTTATAAATCGTTAATAATACTTGATTTTTATAAAAAAAAATTTATAATAAACTGATGGCAATAGATAAAAATACATTACATGCCGAACAGCTTCCGTTGATAGACGTTTATCAAGGGGACGATGAAAAAATTGGTTATCCAACGGAATCAAATTTAAATTTAAACGATTTGTCTAATAATCCAACTACCACCGAGAAGGAACAGTATTATCGACAATATTCGGTTATTAATAAGTCTTGGGAACCAAGCACTTCTGCACCTGATATAGCCACAGGTCTTAATGAGAATATGAGAAAAGTGACAAACGTGACGTCAATGCAGGAAATGACATCAGTGACGACAAATATACAAAACTATATTAACTCAATGATGATGGGCGGGAGTTGTTTATTATGGAACAGTAAAATACCTTATAATAAAAACGCGATAGTGACATATGAAAGAAACGGAGCTTTATCGCTTCATTTGTCTTTGATAAATGACAATAAGGGTAATGATCCATTTGAAACAGAGAATGTGGCGTGGGCTGTTTTCAGTGCTGGCGGTTCAGGTGGTGGCGGTGGACGTGAAATTGGAGAAATAGTGTGGATGGACCATGAAATTCATTATGAGGCATCAGAGACACCTAAATTAATAAAAGCAAACGGACAGTTATTACAACTCGACAAGTATTTTGATTTTCGTCAATATTTACTTAATTTAGAATTAACCAATCCGAATCAGTTTGCTAACTCTTACGATGAGTGGCTTACAGAAAGGCAAAAGTCTTGTTTTGATGATTCATTAGGTCTGACAGGACAAATTAATAAATACTGTTGGGGCGATGCGGAAAAAAACAGCGTTTATATGAAATGTATTTACGACATTACTGGACTTATAAGAGATTCGAATAATGAGATACAAAAACAAGAAGTTCCGACGGGCTCTCTGGGAGATATGTTAGGAAATATTAACGCTGTTTCGGATTTGAACCCTACTGGTGCTTTTACGGTTGAGACGAGCCAACAGCTTGGGGCTTCTCACAGTGCGACTGATGCCTATGTGAAATATACTTACGACCCGCAAAAAGCAGGAGGTGAATGTAAAAATTACGCTGAAAACGGTAAAAATGTTAGACAAGAAGCCGTTAAAGGTTATTTTTATATTCAAGCAATGGGTCTCAAAACTCAAAATGTGACTATGTTTTCTTTTGCTGGAACTGTCGATACATTTGACGAACTGCCCGACCCGACAGGCGCAAAAAATAAGATGTTTTACGTAAAAGAAGAAGAGAAACACGGTTATTATGCATCAAATGGTGACAAGTGGTGCTATATAACAGATTCATATCATGAAATAGAGACTGCTTTTACCGTGGGGACAATCGTTGAGATGTTTAATCAACCTATTAATCCATCATGGGTGAAATGCGACGATATAGAAAAATCAGGATCCATGTATACTACTCTGTATTCTCAATTACAAGAAGCACAACAAAAAGGCGAAGACATTACAATTACAGTTAATAATAAAATGTATACAGTCAAACAATACGGCAATATAACAATCGGCGATATAGACGATTATCAAAAAATGATTGCAGAGACAAAACATGCACCGATATTTGCATTACAAGAAAGCAATATGTCTTTTTATACTCCATGTTTGGCGATCGATAGAACGTTAACAGCGTCACAGGACGCGACAGGAGAAAAAAACGAATGGTTTAAACTTTATAGTGATGGCTATGTGGAACAGGGTATAACTATTAAATTTCCTTCCTTACAAGGAAATTGGGTTGAAGATATGCAGTTTTCAATACCTTTTAAAGATAACAATTATGAATTAACGGTAACACCAAGTAGGAATGATATCGATAATGCCTGTGCTTATGCTATTAGATGTTCTTCTAAAACACGCGAATCAGTTCAAGTTGGGTTTTACCAAAGATCCGCAGATTTAGCGGACATGATTACAATTGTCGCACGTGGTTTTACTGAAACGCAAGGAACTTTACAAAAAAATTGTTATTGTTATGCTGGTAATCAAATAATCAATCAAGCAGAAATTGATATTGGTAATGTATTACAAGACTTGCAAACTGTCAAAGCATCATCTATTAAACAAATGTCCGTAACGTCGAATAGTTGGTTTGTGTTATTTCATAACAACTTCTGCATACAAGGTGGAGATATATCGGATTCAGAAGAGACGTATTTTCAGAGACCTTTCAATTCGACGGCTTACAGTCTTTATGTCTCGGTAGCTGGCGGTAAAAACAGCAATTTTTATCCTTCTGATATGACAACTACAAAAACCAGCTCGGCTTTTTTTACGACAAAAATGAGTAAGTTATCACAAAATATTAATGGTTTATCTTGGTTAGCAATAGGAATGGTAAATTAAATTTATGGCAAGAAAAAAAGTAGTAAAAATAGAACCGCAATTAATTTTACAAAGGCCGTTTACGATAAACGAGTATCAAAAATTTTTCAACCAAGTTATGGAACATGGATGGAAGATGGCTGACTACCCAAACGGAGAAAAGCCTACGGCTTTATATGCTATTCTGCGAACACAAACTATAATTAACGGTGAAATAGTGGAAGTTGTTTACGATTTAGAAGCTTTAAAGCAAGAAAAAATACAACAAGCACTCGTTGCTGCGAATAATTTTACAGGGACAGCTCAATTTACATATAAATCATTGGCTGGCGAAGATGTGGTAGTTGTTTTAAAAAAAAGTATACTTGATAGATTTTTACAGTATAGCCAAAATAAGACATCTACACAGTGGATAGATAATGCAGGTAATGCATTTTTACTTACTCCGGAAGATTATCGAAATTTATATCAAATTTGCGAAAAAAATTTCAACAATATATAAAAAAACTTACTTATTTTTTTCAGGTTGTAAGTTTTGTAATTCTTGTTCTATAAGACAATTTTCATTTATTTTTGGTGGTTTATATTGTTCTTTTTTAGAATTCTCATTACCTTCTTTGTTATTAAGATGTAGTTTGGAATTATTAATAGTATCATTAAAAAATAATATATCTTGACCAGATACATTAAAGATATCTTGAAGATAATTAAGTTCTTTAACCACTCCTGAATTAAGTTTTTTGTCAATGTTTTCCACTTTAAAATGAAGAATATTTCTTTCAAAAATTTCTGCTTGATTTAATTCCTCATCAGAAGGTAATTCAGCATTTAAAGAGTTATTTAAATATGATATTTGTTCAGGAATATAAGAATAGCTTTTATTAACAAGATTAAGT
>CALCWF010000088.1 GCA_937906355.1 uncultured Rickettsiales bacterium | reverse complement strand
ACGAATAAACCATCCTTCATATTGCTTATATTAACTAGCATGGTGGTTAAATTGTCTTCGTATTCGTATTCAATATCATCGATAGCAACATGCTCCATTTTTTCAGACTTTACGGTAGCAACAACGCAACTCTTGATATTTCCGTCATATTCATAGCCTACATTTAATACGTCCACTGTCTTGCTACCATTTTTATCTGCAAGCACTATGCCGGACTCATCATACTTAGACGCTTTAATCAAATAATTACTATTCATCGTAGAGTAATACAAATTTTCATTGCTTTTGTTGCAAATCCTGATAGAGGTTGGCGTATAGGTCACGGTAGCAACGTCTCTCATTGACGCAGAAGATTGCTCTCCCCAGAACGGATTAAGCACCTGTGATAATAGCTTCTTAACAAACGACACCTTAAGTCCCTTATTTTCAAACGAAGACTTCGGTATCATATTCTTCGCGCCAGATTGAAACAAAAGAGTTATCTTTCCATTCACATCGTTATAACACGTATTCGCTGGTTTTATATATATCTTTCTCTCCTTTTGCGGAGCACATAGCTCATTAGGCATCAAAATCTCCGTCGTAGTATCAGGACAAACCGGACTACTTCTCTCGCCGACCGACATCTTTTTCGTAACACTCTTATAACACTCTCCGTTTAGCAACTGATAACCGACACCATTACACAACGATATATCCGTCACTCTCTCAAACGCGGTGAACTCGTAGTCAGTCTCCATTGATGACTTTGTGATCGGGATAAGTGACGTCGTGAGTCCAGAACGTACATCCTTTATATACGAAGAATTACCTGCGGAGTCCTTATCGTATACAATCAACGGTAAACCAAATGGAATCTGAACCATATCTATCTTCGTTCCTGTTTTGCTATACTTATACGTGCACTCGCTATCGCTCAGACATTCCTTTTTTAGCTTCGGAACGGTTTTGTTAATCAAGTGATACGAGAATTCGGCATTATCTCCAATACGCATATATATACCGGCACCATTCTTCAATACACAGCCAACTTGCTCTTCCGTCGTTGTCCCTAACTCACAATTTCCCCGCACGTTACAGTCCGCTTGAACTATCGGATTATCTAAAAAAAGTCCCTTAGACTCTTGCAAATCTTTGTCTATCAAAATTCTCGACTTATCTTTCATTCGATTGTTCGAATTCCATTTCGTATAGTCATTCAGTTGGTTTTCATACGCCAGTCTGGTCTCCTGATTGTCTGAATTCAGATAAACCAAATTCGTATTCAAATCACACTCCTGATAGTCGTTGATTATATCTAGCGTTTCCGAGAAAGTACCATCGTTATTCTGAACAGTCGTCACGTGATATCCGAAACTCTTCGTCGTCTGTCCTTCGCCCCATGGGAAATAGTTTCCACTCACGTATACAATCAGTGGTTTTCCGTCTGTAATGAATCCAGTATCTATCCAGTCGATCTTCTGTCCTGCGTCTATATATATCTCACCGTCGGTGCATTCGCCACCCGTTTCTATATTCGAAAGATCGTAAGTAAACGTATTATCAAGTCCCTTCTCAAATTTGTGAATACATACCTCACCGTTACCCTCTGGTCTACTACACTGAAAAAGCATCATCACCCAGAAGATCAGGAATGCGGTAGCAGTAATTATAGCCCAAACAATCAGCTTGGCTTTCAATTTCGCTACCATATCCATCGGTCCACCAGAACCTCCGGTTGCCACCGAATCTGCGAACTTTTGAGCTAAAGATCTTAAAAAACTCATCGTATTAATCAATTAAAATGACTTTTATTTGCAAGAATTGATACACGCGGAACTTGCACTAATAGTTTCTGCACGCAAACTATCGCTACACGTCTCACGATACAAAACGGCACGATCTATGAAAGCTTACGATTAAATATATAGAGGCATAGAAATGGTTATTTACGCTATAATACGACTATTTAGTCGTCGTATGTGAATAAAACGCAAATGTAATGTCAAATTTGCAACTATTGCAACCCGACGCTACTGTCCGTAAAAGCATCAACCTTAGACATTGACGTCGTCTCCGTATTCAAATACTTATACCGTGATAGTTCGTTCTCTAAATCTATCGATTGCAACTTATTCTCCGCCTTAAGTCTATCAAGCCTATTCTTGTATTTATAATAAATCTCAGACACAAAACGCACTCCACGCTCTCCTCTTTTTAGCTGAACGATTATCTCGACTACTTCGTTTATATAGTTAGCTACTTCTTCCGGGGGCATACCCAGACCCGCCTGCATAACCATCATTTTTAGCTGTTCTTTCGCCATAGAAGGAGTATCTGCGTGTAAAGTAGATATCGAGCCGGGATGTCCAGTATTTATCGCACGTAAAAAACTAAACGCCTCTACGCCACGAAGTTCTCCTACGATTATCCTCTCTGGTCTCATACGTAAACATACCTCAACAAGATCCTGTGCCGTAACATGAGCCCTACCTTGCCCACCTTTCGAACATATTAAATGAACGTGATTTTTCTGTTTTGATAAATCTATTTCTCTTGCATCTTCAATTGTTATCAGTCTCTCGCTCGCAGGTATAGCTCGTAGAACCGCATTTGTAAACGTTGTCTTACCAGTAGATGTGCCACCGGCACAGATTATATTTTTCTTGAATAGAACTGCATACATCAAGAACTCTTTTAATCGTCTTTGTAGCAGTAGCTCGTATAAAATTCTATCATTTATATTTTCAGTCGAATCGATCGAGCAATTATCGAAGCAGTGCATCTTCTCGTAATCGTCGAGAGTCCATTTCAGTGGCGATGGCTTACGAATTGAATACGCTATTTCTCCGTTCTCGCACGCCGGTGGTATAACAATCTGGACACGATATCCATTCGGTAACGTAGCACTAAGCGTCGGATGCTCTTCGTCTATCATCTGTTCTGTAGACTGTGCTATAAGCGACGCCATACCTCGTAAATGCTTCATATCCAGTAATGGTATCTGGTAAGGCTTCGATTCTCCATACTGTTCGACCCATATTTCACACGGTTTATTGATCGTAACCTCGGTAACGCCGTCTCTTTGAAAATATTCTTCAAATGGATACAAAAATGATTTCAAAGCAGTCAGCGACATGATATATAATCACAAAACTACCTATATTATACAATAATTATACATCTTTGCAAGATAGAAGATAAGTATATCTAAAATGATTTCGTGCCAATTTCAAATAGCTACTCAATCAATGCGTCTAGCATATTCATACGTGATACGATAATAATATAGCATCAACGCATCAAACAGATACTACTTCTTACGTCTGAGTTTGTTTAGGTACTTATACTCCTTGTCTATCATATAAAACATAGTCCTATCCGTATCAACCGGTCGTTGATTGATAAATAAATACGGTGTTTTATGAATGTTTAGCTTCAAAACTGTATTCTCGTAAAGCATACGTAGATTCTTCTCAATATCCTTCGAACTAACGCATTGTCGAAAATGCTCCGACGTAGATCAATTATTCTTCTCAACAAGAGAAAGTAAGGCATTCAAAAAGTCGCCCTTCAGCATCCATCTATTATTGAACATATTTTGAAAAATATCGGCGTTCACATCATCATCACGTTTATCGCAAAATAAAAACTTCGCACCAAACATCGTCCTCTTCGAGGTTATAACTGGACGAAAAATGAACAGTGCTTTGCCGGTAAGAATATATTCGTCTCGTAAACGATCGAAGTTCTCCTTAATAAAACGCATACAATGATAGCAAGCAAAGTCGCCATAGAACACAACCTGAACGAGAGCAGACAGATCTCCAATCGTAAAATCACCTTCGACCGGCTTTAACGTCTCCTGATTATCAGGATGGTAATCGTCGACAATTATCATTCTAGCTCTCATTCCTGCTATAAAAATCACGATCATAGCTATTATGCCAATTATCAACATATGAATAATGTCCTTTCTTTTGAGTTTCAAGCCAAACATAAGCAATACATCTAAACTACGTCGAATCAGCTACCTTATAGCCCACCTTATCCAAAATAAACACTGAGACCCGTTTTAAGTATCAAAAATCCTTTATCAGAAAAAGATTTAAAAGGAAAATAGTAATCGGCACCAATACTCATCGCCAGGGAACCATAAATCGAGAATATAGCACCAGCACCAAACTTCGCACCGAATGACACGTTATTCTTAAAATTGCTCATTACGGCACCGCCTAACGAAACATATCCTTCTATCGTAGTATATCGCAAATCTAACATCGGAGTATATATAACTCCACTGGCGAAAATATTATGCTGTATACCTCTACTATCGTTCTTGTCGATAACTCTTCCAAAAAACGTGTATCCGCACTCTGTGCCAAAAAACCTAGTATATCGTTTACCGAAAAAAATGCCTAAATTTTGAAATCTACTAAAAAAATCATTACCATTGAACGAATTAGTTAAATTGCTATTATTTATACTAAAAATAAACAAGTTCACATCTATGCCAAGATTATATTTTTCCCATTCGCTTCTCTGATTATACTCTTCCGCTCCAAGCTCGACATAGTTTTTACTCGTTTCATGGACGTAATTCTTCTCGCCATCGCTTCCACTACTATCTCCATAGTTATCGTCATTGTAATCTCTCTCTCTGACTGTAAAACTAGAACGATCACCTCCTATAGAGGAAGAAGAAATATTGCTGTCAAATATACTCGACGCATACAAATTATGCGTGTAAGAGACAATAGTAAAAGTCGTCATAAGCAACACTATCAACCTCGTAAAATCTCTCTTGAAGAAAATAGAAAATATATCTACAAAACGCATATCACGTATCAATAAACTACAAGACAACACAATAAAATACACAATAAAAACGCTAAAATATCATGAGAAATTCGTCTTCAACTATCGTAGCTCAACAATAAACAAAAACACATCGTCGTGAAACCGTCGACACGTAGCTACGTGCCACAAAAGGGATTCGAACCCCCGACCTACTGATTACGAATCAGTTGCTCTACCAACTGAGCTATTGTGGCAACAGGTTCATTGTCAGTGAGTTTATTTAATTTTCAACTGAAAAGTCCTTCCGCTTTTATATCAAAATGCCATAAAACAGTCGTTTTTTATCAAAAGGGCGGAGGCTCTTTTCTATAACTTTTTATAGAATTTTTTCATTATTTTTTTCATTATTTTTTTCATTATTTAATTTTTTATTTAATTCAGTTAATTCATTGATTTTATTATCTAATTTATTTTTTTCTTGGAATAATGAATCAATTTGATCAACTAATTTATTATATTCTTCTTTTAATCCATTATTATTAGTTTGTAATTTATTATATTCATCAGCTAAAACATTATAAAAATTATTTAATTTTTCATTTTCTTCTTTCAATCTTTGCAAT
>CALCWF010000087.1 GCA_937906355.1 uncultured Rickettsiales bacterium | reverse complement strand
TCTAAAACGTATAGATGAACGTGACGAGATGACGTGTTAAGACGTTGAAAATAAGACGTTAAAAGGCTGTAAAAGAATAACACTTCAACCAATCGATCTTTGATACGAAGAATTGACGAATATCGTTTATATTATGCTTTAACATAGCAAATCGTTCGACTCCACAGCCAAAAGCAAGTGCGGTATACTTGCTACTATCTATTTTCATATTTTTTAGAACGTTTGTATGCAGGATTCCTGCACCAAGAACTTCTAGAAAGTTATCAGAACCACCTATTTTTATACAACCGTTTACAACGGAATATCCTACGTCTACTTCTACGGACGGCTCTGTGAATGGGAAATAGCTAGGTCTCATGCGTAATACTATATCGTCTGTCTCGAAAAACTCTTTCAGCATCATTTCGAGGAAGTATTTCAAATTACCGAGATTTAAATCCTTATCTATCATCAATCCTTCGAACTGATGAAACATGGGACTATGTTTCCAGTCGCTATCTACTCGAAAAGTTTTACCGTATGATATCAAAGCTATCGGTGGTTGCATATTGTTCTCGATTATGGTTCTTGTATCTACGCACGTGGTATGAGTTCTTAGTAGATGATTGTTGCCGTCGCTATCTTTGCTATTTAGATAGAAAGTATCTTGCATTTGACGGGCTGGATGATTTTTTTGGACGTTTAGTGCTGTGAAGTTATAGTAGTCTTCTTCTATTTCGTATCCATCGGCGACTGTAAAACCATACCTTTTGAATATCTCACACAGTTCGTGTTCTGTTTTTGTTATGACGTTTATAGTTCCTTCTGATAATCTTCTGTAAGGTAGTGTTCCGTCTATCGACTCGACACTGAGTCGCTTTCCGAGTTCGATTTGTTCTAGTTCTATACGTCTTTTTCTTATCAACTCCTCTATTCTAGACTTAGCGTTATTAATATCAGTCCCGATTTCCTTCCTCTCTTCTGCTGACAAATTTTTCATATTAGATAGTAATTTCGATAACTCACTATCTTTCCCGAAGATAGACGGTTTAACCTCGTGTAAGAGAGTGTTGACGTTGCTACAATCTTTAATTTTTCTTTCAGCCTCTTCTATAAAATCACTAAGATCCATACACAATAATCAATTAACTCAATTTATATTCGAACTACCTGATCAAACCATGATGCAAGACATCAATTCTTCGTGCCAGTCGAACCTAGTCTACCCTCACCTCGCTCTGTGTTGTCTAGTTTGTCGACTACTTGAATATCACACTTGACGATTGGACAGACAACCATTTGAGCTATACGCTCACCACGTTGAATTTCGAATGGCTCCTTAGAGAGATTACATAGTATAGCACCGATCTCACCACGATAGTCGCTATCGATTGTTCCCGGCGTATTGACTATCGTTATACCGTGTTTAAACGCAAAACCAGAACGTGGACGTATTTGAATTTCGTAGTCGTCGGGAACTCCGCCGATAGCAAATCCGACTTGCACGCATACTCTCTCACTTGGCTCTAATACGTAGCTATTATCGTCGTTCAGAGCTATTGTCTGTTTTGTTTCCGGATGATAAATACTCACGGCCTTTATATCGAAACC
>CALCWF010000086.1 GCA_937906355.1 uncultured Rickettsiales bacterium | reverse complement strand
CTTCTTAGTGATTACTTTCAAAGTAATACTTGAACTATCACTATACTGATTGAGTATTTCAGCACTATTACGATTAAAATGTCGACTTTCACCTTTCGAATGCTTCTGAAAAATATTCTTAACAATTCTATCCTCCAAAGAGTGAAAAGTAACTACAGCTATAACGCAACCGATCGGCAACAAAGTCGAGGCGACTTCAACGCTCTCTTCTAACTCTCGTAGCTCATCGTTAACGGCAATACGCAGTGCCTGAAATGTTCGTGTAGCCGGATGAATTCTATTGCCATCATAATACCCCGGAACGCATCTCGACACAATATCAGACAACTCAATAGTCGTCGTTATCGGACTCTTCGTTCTTCTCTCTACTATCGCATGTGCTATTCTTCGAGAAAACTTCTCGTCTCCATATCGAAAAATTATATCAGACAGTTCTTTCTCTGATATCTTATTGACAATATCAATGGCGGAACAAGAATTACAACCCATTCTCATATCTAAAACGCCATCATTTTGAAACGAAAAGCCTCTACTCGCATCGTCTATCTGCATAGACGAAACACCTACATCATACAGAACACCATCAACAACGGCACTATTCGTTCCGCTCACATTGTGATTATTATCGTCATTCATCAAGTGATACTCTTGAAGTATTGTTTTAATATTTGAGAACTTATCATTAATAAAAACAAGATTATTTTTATATTTTTTCTGCAATTCAATAGCAAACTTCTCGTTATTTTTATCTCTGTCGATAGCAATAACCTTAGCTCCTCGCTTCAACAATTCTTCCGAATGTCCTCCGGCACCAAAAGTGCAATCTATAAATATCTTTCCGTTCGACGGCTTGAAAAACTCGACTATCTCATCCTTCATCACCGGAATATGATGTCGTCCACTGATCAACGAGGAATTTCCTCCTTCTGTATCATTTTCTAAATCAATCTTCTTGTCATGACCTTCTCTTTTACTGTCATTACGACAATTACTACTATCGTTTCTTTTATCGCCATCACAACGGCGTCTACCATATCCGTATCTCTTCATACGTAAAATCTATAATAAACCAGGAACAAAACTTACACAAATTACACAAATCAATATCAGCGACGTCATCGATCTCTAAACAATATTCGTCTATTTCGTTTTATTTTATAGAGATTATATAACGACCATCGTCTCAATTCTCTTAGTATAACATGGTAGATATATACACTCTATCAAGCAGTCCTCTCTCATCGCAATACTTGTAGATACTAGCACCACCAATTATAAATAACTCATCCTCACCGCTTTTTCTCGCAAACTCTATACCATCTTCTACGCTCGTAAAGTTCACACACCCGTCTATCTTTACCGCATCAAAACTAACAACTATATTAGTTCTGTCCTTCAACGGAGATCCTAATGTATTATACGTAGTGAGCCCCATCAGCACGCAATGTCCCTTTGTCGTGCATTTGAAATGTCCCCAGTCTTCCTTAGAGACCCATGGTAGACCTCCATTAAGCCCTATCTCGTTGTCTCTACCAACCGCTAAAATCGCCGATATCTTCATATAGTCAGCCATAAAAAGTATATTATCAATACATCGTATCGACGTGATTTTATAATCAAAGTTTTTATTAAACTTTATACTATAGAGCTCCTATTATAGAGCTCTATTACTCTATAAAGAGAAATAAACGAAAGGAGTAATAAAATAGTAAAAAAAGAATCTAAATATTAGAATATAAAAAAAAATACGCTATAATGGTCGGTCGATAAGATATGTTCGTAGTAGATAAAAACGCAGAAAAAAAGGAAAACGACAAAATAATCAAGGAAATAGTGAAAGAATATAAAAAAAAGAAAGACGAAGAGAAAAAAATAAAGAAAAAAGAAAATAACGAAAAAGTCAAAAAAGCAGGCACGAAAATCGGCTTCGGTGGCTTCTCAAGTGATACAACTGATACATTCATAAAATGTTTTTCGCCGGTCGCAATAATAATATCAGCTGGTGTACTAGCAAAAGCATCTGAATTCCTATTAAAGGAAGTAGCAAAAATATCACCAATAACAAAAGGTTTGTATGTACCGGACGCGATCGCAAACGTAATTCTAACAAAAGGATTCTGGTCGGCAGTAGTAAGTATCGCGGCAATCTGCACAATAGTGTTCGCGGTCGTGATGATAGTGAAATCAATCTCAAACGCAATATCCGTCAATAGTCATGGGAAGGAAATCAATAGCAAAGGTAAACAAAAGATTAAAAATAAGCTAATCGGGAAAGATATAGAAAAGAGTATCGAAGTTAACGAACGCGGGACGAATGAAAAATACCCAATAGATAGTATATATGAAAATAGCGTCAAAAACAACAACATACAAAATAGCAATACGCAAAATAACGACATACAAAAAATAAAGAATCGAAGAAAATTCGACGAAATAACCGGTCACGAAAGAGATATATATCAAAACGTAAATAAAGACATAGATAATTTCAGGCAAGTCAGGCAAGCTAATACTAATCGCAAAGATAGATCAATACAAACAGTATATGACGAAAATAGCAGATATCACAATTATCCTCGTAACAATAATCACGAACACATCAATTCATCAAATAAGAGAGCAACAAACAATATACGATTAAACGACCGACCGTTCTTAAACAAAGAACAAAAAAATATATACGAAAGAAGACAAAAATACCAACAATACATCAACGATGACGCAAGAAGAAATAACAAACACGGCAACAACTACACTAATAACAGAAACGTTAGATACAACAATAAACGCTATCACGCCACTAACAATAATAGTCGTAGTCGTGATACGCTGTAAAATAGACATACTCACAATAATCACAATCACTTAGTGATTGAATTTTAAATCTCACAAACCAGTCTACGCAAGCTAGATCGTTTTAGCTAATATGTCAAGTAAACCACAACAACCACTCGCCAACGAAATAAGACCAAAGACACTCGATGAGTGCGTAGGTCAAGAGCATCTCATCGGGAAAAATATGCCTCTAAGAGTAGCTATAGAACAGAAAAAAATATTCTCGTTCATACTATACGGTCCACCAGGCGTAGGTAAAACAACAATATCACGAATATACGCAAAATCTATGGACGCAGACTACTACGAACTATCGGCCGTATCAGCCAGCAAAGAAGACATAAGAAAGATAGTCGAA
>CALCWF010000085.1 GCA_937906355.1 uncultured Rickettsiales bacterium | reverse complement strand
AGCTGTCTCGTCAAGCACTAGACTATCTGGTCGGATTCAATCTATCGCCAGTTCTATGGAGAAAACTACCAGGTAGTAAATCAGCGGGGCGCGTCCAGTCCGTAGCTCTAAGAATGATAGTCGACAGAGAGTTCGAAATAAAAAAGTTCATTCCAGTAGAGTACTGGACGATAAACTCTTCTCTCTCTACAAAAAAAAACGAGGAAATATACTGTCATGCAATAAAGTTCAACGACAAAAATATAGAAATAGGATATCCAAAAAACGAGGACGAGGCGGAAAATATATGCAAATTCCTAAAAAAAGTCGGCGAAGCTAAGATAACAAAAAACGACAAAAAGGACGTAAAACAAAATCCATATCCACCATTCACAACAGCACTTCTACAACAAGACGCGGTAAGAAAACTAGGTTTTTCAAGTAAAAAAACAATGTCTCTAGCACAAAGACTATACGAAGGAGTGACTCTAAAAGGCGAAACGATAGCTCTTATAACATACATGAGAACAGACGGAATGACACTCAGCGACGATGCGCTAAAAAGTATCCGTGCGTCAATATCAAATAACTACGGCAACAACTATCTCCCCGACAAGGCAATAGTCTACAAAACAAAAGCAAAGAACGCACAAGAGGCACACGAAGCAATAAGACCTACGCATATAGATATAAAACCGCAAGATATAGAAAACGAAATGGAACACGATATGTGGAGACTATACGATCTAATATGGAAAAGGACAATAGCCTGCCAGATGAAAAGTGCAATATTCAGTCGTCAAAGCGTAGATGTAGTAGCCTCCGACGGAAGCGACGAGCTACTCCTGAGGATAACCGGCAGTAAACTCAAATTCAACGGATACCTGGCCGCATACAACATAACAAACGAGTCATACGAAGAGGGAGACATCGATAACAGCGACTCACTACTACCAGAACTAGAAATAGGAGATACTCTAAAAGTAAACGACATAAAAAAAGAACAACACTTCACAAGTCCAC
>CALCWF010000084.1 GCA_937906355.1 uncultured Rickettsiales bacterium | reverse complement strand
AAAAAGACGGTTCACTCAAAAAAATAATAGATAAATGGACGACAGAATATGCAAACGAAGTTGCGAATGATATCAAAGCTTCGCAATATCATAATGCACTAAAATTCATAGTGAAAGGTTCATCGCTAACAATTAAATATGCATTCTGCTCAATAATATTTGGGCTCGTATTGGCACTAATTTTGACATTAATGACCTATTCTGGCAAGAGAGTTTTGCACCATATGGCAAAATTCTATATATCTATCATTCGTGGAACTCCGGTGCTTTTACAGCTAAGTTTTGTATATTTCGGCATCTCACATATATTTAACGTAAATCTGTCAGTCTTTATAGCCGGTGTCATTACATTTTCGATTAATTCATCAGCATATGTAGCAGAAATAATCCGTAGTGGAATTCGCGGTATCGATAAAGAACAATTCGAAGCGTGCAAAAGCCTAAATCTATCGCACTTTCAGACGATAAAAGACGTTATAGCTCCACAGGTAATTCGTAACATCTTTCCGGCATTAATTAATGAATTCATATCTTTAATCAAAGAGTCATCAATAATATCAGTATTTGGTGGATATGAAATCACAAAACGTGCAAATATGGTTATTGCAGAATATTACTCATATTTCGTTCCATTAATCGTAGCCGGATTGTCATACTATACAATGACCTTCTTACTCGAATTATTCGCTAACTGGTGGGAGAAGAGATACAAATACTAATTTCCGCATCGTATCTCTTAAAACCACTCTAAGACTCTCCCAAAGAGAGACTAAATATTAAATAATATTAATTTGATTTTAATTATATCGATTATAGCAATATCGCGTGTGATAAAACCATCTTATGATAAGAAAGATTACATATTTTGTTTACTTCTTTTTTTTTCTATCATTCTCTATATTTAACTATAAGCTCGCAAATGCGGGACAACGCAGTCAACACTACGAACGCATCTTGTCTCTCGTAGAGAGTGGCATGAACGTCATGCGGACAAAGAAAACAATGACCCAAAAACGTCAAACTATCGTAAATAAGTATATGTCAGCTATTAATTTCGAGTGGAACGCCAAGATGGCTATCGGGCGTCCGTATTTAACTCTCACGCCGGAGAAGCAAAAAGAATACGTAAAAGCTTATACAGAATTTCTAGCATACGTATGGTTACCAAAGCTAAATTATGACAGTGATTCTGGAATTAAAATCGTCGTTCAAAAAAAAACAGAAGTCATCAATGATAAAGATCAAAACGTAACCGTCAATTTAATTACTCCAGATAGTAAAAAATATGAAGCTATCTTTCGTGTTCGTTGCGAGAATAATAACTGCAAGATTTTAAATATAGTAGCAGAAGGCATAGATCTAGCTATGTCTTATCGTTCACAATTTACAAGCTATATAGAAGAGCACAGAGGAGACGCAACATGCGTCATCGACTATCTAAAACAGCAAAATAAAATAAATAAATCAAAAGCAGACTTTGTCGTAAGGTTATAAAAAGCGTAAAAAGATAACGCACCATCATTACTTTGTATCTATCTTTATATTTACTTATATCTACATCAATGTATAACTTTATTTTAATCAGTTAAGAGCAAATGGTGGATGGTACAGGGCTCGAACCTGTGACCCTCACCACGTCAAGGTGATGCTCTACCAACTGAGCTAACCATCCAAATTAGTAAATCTTCTGTAAGACAAGAATTATCAAGACAAAAGACGAGATACTGCTTTAAAAAACATTGTAATTTGCAAGTTTTTTATATTAACGCTACGTTCTCACAGATCTATCAAACTTCAAATTCAATTATACTCGGAGCATGATCGGAAGTTTTCTCCTTCGCCCGCGTTTTCATATCAACAAAGCACTCCTTCATTCCGCTCAGAACATTTGGAGAAGACAGTAAATAATCTAATCTCCAACCAATATTTCTACTAAACGCTCTAGTTCTATAATCCCACCACGTATATTGCTTCGCCGTCGGAAACTTAGCTCTAAAAGAATCTTCTAAACCACACTTTCTTATCTCTCTTAGCGCCTCCCTTTCAAGGGGATGAAAGCCAACGCCTCCATCGTTCTCTTTCGGATGCGATAAATCTATCTCCTCTTGCGCAACATTCAAATCTCCGCCAAACACAATATACTCGTCTTGAAAATCGTTCGTCTCTTGTTTTAACTCCAAGATTCTTGCTTGTAAACGCTTATAAAAATTAAGTTTATATCTAAACCTCTTGCTATCTTCTAATTTCTCACCTGCTTCCAACGTGCTACCTCCCATTGGAACGTATACACTTGCAACACGTATTATCTTTTTCTCGAATGTAACCATAGCCTCGACATATCGAGCCTCTTCGTCTTCCTTTTCAAAATAATAAAGTGGAAGTTCCTTCGTTACAACGTCTAATGGATGCTTCGACAAAATCGCAACTCCATTATAAGACTTCTGTCCGACAAACGTACTATTCATCTTCATGGAGGTCATTGCAGAAACCGGAAATTCTCTGTCCTGGCACTTCGTTTCCTGCAATAAAATAATATCAATATTGTTATTTCTAATCACCTCAGCTAATAGCTCTAATCTAATTCTAATCGAATTAATGTTCCATGTTGCAATTCGAATTTTCGACATATCTACAAAGGAGAATATACATTAAATCTAAAAATCAAAGTGTAAATTAATCAATGCAATGTAATATATACACAAGCTGTATCAATAATTGACCTTAGCAAAATAGAGTCCACAAGCCGGTGCCGTGTCGCAATTATCTGGTCTACGTTTTCGTAAAAGTATTTTCTCAACATCGTCAACGTCTATCTTGCTCCTGCCAACGTTCAATAGCACGCCAACCATTATACGTATCATATTATGTAAAAAAGACTTCGCCTCGAATTCAAAAATTATTTCATCGCTACAAATCAAGTCGTCAACATCTTCACCGTCCGATCGCCTGTAAATATTTATTCTATTTATCGTCTTCATAGTATTAGCTTCATTGACGCTCTCTGTGCTACAAAACGACGAAAAGTCCATTTTCTTTCCAACAAGTATCTTCGTAGCCTCAATCATTCTATCTATATCAACGCTATAAGGATAGTAAAAAACTCTATTTCTCATCAACGGCGACTGAACTCTTGAATTAAGAACACGATATATATATACCCTACTCTTCGCCGAAAATCTTGCATGAAAATCCTGTTCGACCTTCTCGACGTCCTTCACGACAACGTCCTCGTCGACGAGATAAAAGTTTATTCCACGCAAAACCTTATACTCGTCTCTGTCGTCGTCTAAATCAAAATGTATAACCTGTCCTAACGCATGTACTCCGCTATCCGTCCTACCACTATAATCAATCTCTATCTCTCTGTCTGCAAACTTAGAAATAGCAGTCTCTAACACAGACTGAATCGTCTTCTTTTCGCAGTCCTTCTGCTTCTGCATTCCGCAATAGTTCGTTCCGTCGTATTCAATTATAGCCTTATATCTCGTCATCAACTAATGGCAATAAACTCGCACAACAATCTCAAATTTTGTTATTAATTGCAATTTTATTCTCAAACACGGTTATTAAAAAAATGTCTTAAAAGACTTGTTATTCTTTAATTAAAACTATATATAAAACTATATGTCCGGTAGAGAAGAATTTATATCGCCTTCTGAAAGAATAAAATTAATTAAACAAATAGAAAAAAAATATTCGAAAAATTCGGACCGATCGAAGGGAAGTATTCTGCCATAAGAGGATATACAAAGGAACACGAAAGATTTTTTATCTGGGCAAACGAGTGGCTTAAGATGTTTAACAAACAACCGCAAATTGAATCTTTTATCTATGTGTGTTCTACTGGTTTTAGTTGTGCAACAAACGTTGCAAATTATTTAAATCTATTTTCATACAAGGAACTATGTCAAATAGCACATGACCTCGGAATACCAACGCCAGATTGCGTCTTTACTGTTCCGAAGATAATTAAAATTGAAAAAACAATGTCATTAGATAGAAAATTAGAAGACACCTTAAAGGCATTATCAACGGGAAAAGGATCGGCAGAAGCGGTTGGAAAAGCCTGTTCTTTCTGTGAAGAGTTTCTATGTGAAACAGCAAAAAGTTTTGGTTTTGAAATAGAAGGTAAAGGTTTAGGGGGGAAAGCTAAATCCTTTTTTATAAAAGAAAACACAAATAAGAACAATAAAGAAACACAAGAAAATATTGAATGTAAGATAATAGACAATATGATAAATACGTTATACGGTATAGCAGAATTGAGAAATAAATGCTCGACAGCTCACGGAGGAACAGGATACAAATTATTGGACGATGAAAACTTAGCAATGTTTGTAATAAATCAAATTGCAACAATCTGCTATTTTGTTAGAAATAAAGAAATAGAAAAGGAAGCAAAGACAAACACATCTACCGAAACGACAAATAAAGACTAAAAACGATAAGACAATCACAATCGATAAAACTGTCAACTAACTACCGCAAAACACACGAAATAGAAAAACGAAAATAAAAAACGAAAAACTAAAATCTAAAAATAATCAATCTTGCCTTCCACGTCCAAAAAAACAATTTATAGAAAATTAATAGTTTTATTTTTTTAATGTTATGAACGTAGATGAACTAAAAAAAGCCATACAAGATTATGGAGAAACATTGCATGCACTGCACGACGAAAACGCACAAGATGCAATGTCAAAAGGTAAATGCGAAAAGATGAACTCAGAGCTAGACGCTTTGGAAGAAAAAATTCGCAGACGTCCTATGATGTCAAATAACAATACTCGTATCGACGAAAAAAACGATAAGTTTCAAAAGCAATATAAAAGTGCTTTCTTGAAATACTTACGAAAAGGTATCGACGTAGACTTAATAAATCTATTAAATGACAACGACGATACGCAAGCCGGCAAAATGATGGGCTTTGATTCAACCGGTTTCGCAATCACGCCAAACATGAATGCTATAATAACGACAAACATGTTTGAAAATTCACCTCTTCGCCGTTTAGCAAGAATAGTGAACGTTTCACATGGTAGTATGGATGTTGCTGCCTATACGACGGATATAGAAGCTACATGGGGCGACGAAAGAACAGTTGCAAAGGAAACTGACGCCTTCACACGTAAAACAATAAACATCAACGAACTCACGGCTCAACCAAAGATCACTCAAAAGATGATCGACGACGACGCTGTAGACCACGAGAGTTGGATTGCTGAATTGTTAAGCGATATTCTCTTAGCAAAAGAAGATAACGCGTTCCTACATGGCGACGGAGTCGACAAACCTGTTGGAATTTTGTCCTACAAAGAAGGAACAACGAGTGATTGCATCGAAAGAATCTCCGGTGGAAGCTCAGTAACTTTTGAAAATCTGCTAAAACTTCAAGCAAGCTTGAATGGTAGATATGAAAAAGCAGGTCAAACCGCATTCATAACGTCAAAGGCAACACTGTCTGCAATTCGTTCTATAAAAGACGGTAGCGGAAAGTACATATGGACTCCTGGCGTTCTATTAGGTCGTGACGATTGCATATTTGGAACTCCTATATTCGCAACAAGCGAAATGCAATCTGGCACAGATGCTGTAATATACGGCAATCTGAGAAAAGGCTATCAAATAGTCGATAGATCTGACATAAAGATCCAAAGAGATCCATACAGCTCAAAGCCTTTCGTCGTCTTCTTCGCGACAAAAAGAGTCGGTGGCGACGTAATAGACACAAGAGCTATTAAAGTATTAAAAATTTCGAGTTCGAAATAATAACCAAGATACAACCAAGACAACCTTCGACGTAGAGTTGTGAGGTCATCGATGCATAAACAAACTGCATCAAGAGCTACAACTCTACTCGTTGCAAAGACTATATATCGTCTATATAGTATATCGCAGAGTCTTGTTATTGGTTTCTAATATCTTATTCAATTTTCTCGTCTTAATTGTTTTAATGTTTTAATTTTCTCCCTATGAAAATAGATATAAAAAAAAATCTAAAATTCGTCAAAAATATCATATTAAACGCACTTAACCTCCTGTTTATCGGTGTGCTAATGTTAATTAAATCAATAATAATAGGAATTAACTTTGTTCTAAAAATGGTTGTAAACCTTCTAGAAGAACTATCAACAATTATCGCAAATGTATATAGAAAACGTTGCCACTAAGTTCAATAACTGATCAAGCGATTATTTTGTTAGCTCAACTATTCTATTAATGAAAAGATATAGAGAATAAAGATTATTCTAAATAAAGACAATCTTTGAAGCTCCGATAAACATCAAAGCAATGCTAGTTGAATTTTATAAAATAGATTTCAATATAAAAGAAACCGTTTGTATTACTACAAACGGTTCCGAGTTTTAATGTTTTATATGATAGAAGTTAGAACATTAGTTCTATCTCCTATCCTAGGATAGGAGAGAAAATCTTTTAAGTCAAGTAGAAATTAACTAAAAGTTAAATATTTTAATCATCAGTTAATTTATACAATTTTTAATAAACAAACTATGCCACTAAAAATAATTCATCGCACAGAAAACAACGCGGAGAAAACTCCAAAAATAGAGTTAAACTCAAATATAGAGGAAACAATTCAAAAAATGTTTTATCTATGCAAAAAAATAATAGATATATGCCAAAATATAATAAAAGAAACGGATTTCCAAAATATATTGCAATCCGAAAACTTCGAAGAATTCGAAATAATGCACGAAAGAGTCGACAAAATAATGTCTCTATTCTCACTCGTTTTTGGTAAAAAAATAGCAATAATAGACGCAATAGTCAAAACAACGGCAATAATGCAAAAAATACGCGTTCTGTCCGATAGCTTCGAGGTAAAACTAATAAATACAGAAGAAAACGACAGCGAAGTTCTAACGGACGAAGACGTTGAAATGATGGTACAAATGGTAAAAGACTTCGGCGAAGACAAAATTAAAGAAGACGCCAGGAAATGCAAAAACTATCTAAACAATCAAAAACATATAAAAAACATCACACAAAATCAACAAACCGATGTCTACGAAATTTACAACGATAGCACAAAAAAGCTAGACACATAATTTGTAATATTTGTAATATTGATTTAATAAATATTGAATAACTTCTTATATCATCATTCAGTGTAGTAGCAAAAATCCACCTACTATTGCAATAGCGATCATCAGTGTCGCGAAATAAACAAAAAAAGTAGACCAAAACTGTTGCGTAAAACGATACTCATTTTTGTTAAATAACATCAAATGATAAGCAATTGGATATAAATAAACAACACACAGCAATGTTCCAATTGCAAAAATACATAACACAATAATATCCTGCACATTATTAATCGAACCTGCGATCATCGCATGTTTACTTAAAAAACCTATCGTAAGTGGCATCGACATCAGATTAGCAACGGGAACCAGCCATAACATCGATAACAAAAATGAAAAATGATTCCTGTCGTACTTCAACTCACCAATATTTGAAACGTGATATCTGGCAAGTAAATAACCAGCATAATAAAAAAGTGATATCTTTGCAAAAGAATGCGATAAAAACTGTATCTGCGCTCCAAAGACGGATTTTTCCGTAAAACAAAACAAACACAGCGAAATGTATCCAATCTGACTTATCGTCGAATAAGCAAGACGTTGCTTTATGTTCGAACTTGTAATTGCCGACATTGCCGGTAAAATTATACTACATCCAGCAATATAAATTGGCCAATATAAACCATATAACGTATATATATTCTCACGTAAAAACTCCAAACCAAATATATCATTTATAACTCTATATAGCAAAAAAAGTCCTCCCTTAACAACCAATACCGCGTGCAATAAAGCACTAACGGGAGCCGGTGCTACCATCGCGTGTATAAGCCACTTATGAAGCGGGTAAAGAGCTGTTTTTGAAATACCGTACATAAATAACGCAAACAAAATATTTACGTACAATTTCGATAAATACGTGTCAGAAAAAACTCCGCCGGCAGTAAAATCAACATTCTCCGTGACGCCAAAAACGCAAAGTATCGCTGGCAACAAAAATATCATCGATGGTATTAGTAAATACATAGCATACGTCAAAGCATGCTCCTCGCTATTCTCGTCCCCGTGAAATCTCACAAGAAGATACGTAAACACGGATAATAGATCGTAAAAAACAAAAGCTGTAAAAAGATTAGCAGAAAGAGCAAGACAAATTGTTATAGCAACGGAAAAAATAATGAGTATATGAAACTTAATCTTTCTTTTTTCTCTCTCGAAAGTCAAATAACCAAAGCTATATATCGTCGTTATAACGTATAGAAGCAAAATAAGGCATACGAAGCAATTAGAAATCAACGATGTTTTCAGCGTGAGAGAAATATTGTCCGCAATCGGCAAACTAAATATCGTATACTCAAAACTTATCTTTCTAAGAAACCAAGCAATCATCTGTAGTGCTAATATAAATTAGCTAGTCTAAAAATGATTGTCAAGACTAATTAAATTAGTCAACCATCGTCGTTATTCAAGAGCAACAATCCGATCTTACTCGAAAATCATGTCATCTTCGACTTCTTCGAAATAAACAGTAAAACTTAAATTAAAACGGTGGCAAGAAATAGACAAGCTTGTCTCTTTAATCATTCATTAAAGATAAAATAAGCAAATCAAGCATTAGCTCATCGTCATCGAATAGACAAATCTACGGAAATAAGATAATAGAATAAAGACAACAAAATTAATCTCCACTATCGTATACCAATGCTCTCTTCTTTCTCTCTTCCCTGCGATACAGAACCCTATTTATTCTCTTGAATCTGTCATTCATCCACATTGCCAAGACTGCAACAACAAGCATCATGAAAGCACAAACCTGAAACAACATTCTAGGATTATTTGGTATCAAATACAATAACGGCATAGCGGCAAACGGCGACAAAAACTTTCCAGCATACGTCGACGTATTGAATATCCCAACAAAAAGTGGTCTCTTTTCCGGCTTCGTAATCGATATAACCCACAACGTGCTATTAGGCATGAGCATACCCATTCCAACTCCACAAACCGCCATCGAAAACAAAATCATCCAATAGTCAATCGAATGCGTAAGCATCAAATACGAAATAGCCATAAACGTAAGACCCATGGCACACATAACGGAAAAATCACGATTGCTCTTAAATTTACGATACTTGTATGCAACAAAAGTCGTAACTATAACCTCACACGACAAGCAAACGGCAACAAGTTTCGCATTTATAGAAATTCTCGTCAAATGAACTCCGCCTATTATATGAGGAATACTGATATAATTTATCTGACTATCGTTGTATAACATATACGGCAACTGCAACTTTATCATGTAAAACATGATCATAACAAACAGATTAACACAACAGACAAGCAAAATGGCTATATTGTTCTGAACTATTTTTCTATCCGTCTTAATTCTCTCTTCATCATTCTGCATCGTCTCCGGACTGAATAAAAACTTAATACCAAGTGGTAAGTATACAATCGCCATTCCATATAACCAAAATATATTCCTCCACGACACATCAGCCAGCACGCCAGCAACAAAACCATAAACAGTGCTACCAACGGACATAAACATCGTCTGCATTCCTATCAAGCTGCTTCTCTCGGGACCGTCAAAATAGTCCGCAATCAAAGTCGTAATAACCGTCAATATCGCCGCAATAGACACACCTAACACAGCACGCATCAATATTATGTGATATATACTAGGCAAATAGTATCCGGAAGTTCCTGCAAAAGCGTATAATAAAATAGCACAAAACAACAATCTCAACTTACCGATCTTAGGTGCAAGATAGCCAAATATTGGTGAAAATATAGCAATAAACAAATTCGGCACAACAACCATCATCTTGACAATCAAGCCAATATCAGTCGCACCCGCATCTTCAAGGCTCTTTTGAATGACAGGTAACGCAGGTGAAACGACACCAGTACACATCGTCGAAAGGCTTGTAAAAGCCATCAAAGTGATCTTAACCAAGAGCCTATTTTTCATACTAAATGATCTTCAAAAGAAAGTAATTTGCAAGTTTTTTCAACTATCATCTTCCCAAAGAATGAGAGAAACTATATATTTCAAGAAAAAACTAAAGGAGGCTCATGATGAAAGAGATGGAAGCAAAGACAGAAAACAGATATGAGTACAGAAAAACACAGGAAAAGAGGAAACAGATGATAGCATTTCAATATCAACAGATATTAATGCTTTAGTCTCTGTTGGATCGGAACAGACTCAAAATGAAACAGAGATTAAAG
>CALCWF010000083.1 GCA_937906355.1 uncultured Rickettsiales bacterium | reverse complement strand
AGTTCAGTTAAGACTATTGGAAACTATGCATTCTATAGATGTAGTGGTGCAACATCAATGAATTTGTCTTATGGTCTTGAGGAAATAGGAAATAATGCTTTTGGATATTGCAATAATAGTGGTATTACATATATCAATGTTCCAGATAGTGTTACTAGTATTGGTAATAGTGCATTCTCTGATTGTACAAGTCTTGAAAAGATTGAATTACCAGAAACATTAACAACTTTAGGTCAAAGTGTATTTGATTATTGTTCAAAACTTGAAACTTTTATAATGCCAAATTCAATTACAGAACTACCATACAACTTGCTTGGTAGTTGTGAAAATCTTACAAGTTTGAGATTATCAGATAATATAACAACTTTTGATTCTTATGGTTATGGTGGTGGTTCAAAATGTAAAGAAATAAATGTGACTTCCTACTTTATTGATCAAGATTATAATTGTGGTGCAAAAACAAACAAAGAGTTGTTGAATATTTCTCTTTTTTGCAACGGAAGTTTATTAGGCGAGAAAATATACAACGAGGGAGACATGATGATTGATAGAGATAACAATCTTACTTCTATTACCCTGAGTAAAAACGATAGCTATAATTATACTATATCTGATGATTGTGCAATCAATTTTGCTGGCTGTAAAGTGTTTGTAAAACCTAAACTTATTCTGAATAAAAAGGACAAAGATGATGAAGAAAATGTGATTACATTTGATAAAAAATATGATGGCTACGAAGTCACCGCATTCATCGCCAAAAAACGGATAAATGATATTGTTTGTATCGATGGACGAAAATACGATATAGAAGCAGGAACGATAGTCGAGCTAACTGAAAATGGACAAGTCAAAATAGGCGAAAAAGGTTTCGTGCCTAGTGAATGTCAGTCCCATCTCAAGCGTTTCTGCAACGCAGAGCTCAGTGGCAACGAAAAGGCAAGAGAGACCTCTCGTGGTATGGATGAACTGTATAAGTTCAACTATTTCTCTCTTGATAAAGAGATGGAAAATTATTTATCGCGTAAGCTGAAACTTACGACAAACTCTATTTTTTCCGAAGAATGCTTTACTTTATCTGCAAAAAAGTTGCAAGAAATTTTCACGGAAATGGCGTCTAAGAATAACGTGAACCCCTATATGAGCCTATATTTCGGGAACGGCATGCATACCCACTTTAACAAAGAGTATTCCAGTGGTGTATTTGAATCGATAAAATTATATAGACATAAAACACAATTTATCTTCAGAAATGGTTTTACCGGTGGTTTTGATAGCTACGCTGAAAGCGGTAATTATCCAATGATTAAAAATTCACAAAATCTCCATTCCGTAGATATAGATAGACAATCTGGCGATGTGATGCGTGCAGTGGCTACTGAGGGTAATGCTCTCGTTGGTTCTTTCTGTTTGTTTGGAGCATTAGTCGATGTTACTCTTTTCAGGAAACATGAACTGAAAAGAGAAAATGGGAGCTATGTCTTTGATGTTGCTAATAATGATTTAAATGGATACAATTTGGATGTAAGCAACGGCAAAAAATTAGCAATCAGCGGTCATATAAGTAAAATAACACTGGACGGCACACATATAACTTTCGAGATGGCAGATAATAACAAAGTAACGAATGTTACGCTCGGAAATGAGCGAATAGTTAGTTGCGAACGCAACGCTAAGACGCTCATGTTTGATATCAATACGGGTGAGTTAGTGGAGGTTAAGGCGACTATCGACAACTGTCTAGACGGTATATATTATATGGTTTGCAATGAAAGTGCAACAAATAATAGCATTGTTGGTTGCCTCAATCTATTAGCGTCAACCGGGGTTGAAAAGATTAATTTTGGAATTGCCGATAAAAATAAAAGTACAAAAATTAGCGGTAAAAACTGTCGCGGTCTGATCGGGATAACAAGTGGCAAAACTGATGCAAAAAATTTTGTCCTTAAAGCACATGAGTATCCTTTTAATAAATGCGAAATACACTTTGATGAGAATCGTGTAAATTTTAAATCGGTCGTTGCAAATGGAAAACCTGTTAGTGCGGATGATACAGAAAATCTTAGTTCCCACTTAGAAGAACAGAAATGTCCAGTGGATACTGATACTTATAAATATGTCGAGATTGAGAAGAAGAGTGATGGGCGTTTTGGTTTTCCAAATGCCATTAGTAATGTTGACAGTTCATCGATTGAGCTTGTGCCATATTTCTATTATGGCGTTTATAGATTTTACCTTAAATATTGCAAGACGGAAGAACAATTTAAGGCGAGCACCTTATCTGGGAATTGTTCTATAAATATAGGTGTAAGCGATGTGAAAGATAGATTTTTAATAAAAACAATAAACACAGGGACGGTAGATGATAGCGAGAAAGGAATAAAAATTCCAGTAGATATTAATAATGACGGTAAATTTGTGCCAATTTGTGCTAAAAATGATACGAACATATTATTTAATGAAGATGGAAGTCTGAGTTTTGTGCCTGAGAATACTTTTTTCTTCAAGAGAGGAAAATCTTTGTTTGCCGGTCAAATTGAAGATAAAGAAAAACATATAGATGGTAGAATCACGGTCAATAAAAAAGGTTCACTTTACGATAGAGAGAATCTTTTAGAAGAAGGTATCGAAGAAACCGATTATACAGATAAATCTCTTGATGATTCCGTCACTGACGTTAAGAACGACGACGAAGATAATTACTTATTTAGATATGCAAAAGATAAAGTATTAGAAAACATTCCTCAGTGGTTCGTGGGTGCAGAAGTGTCCTATTCCGAAGCGTCGGATGGTGCAAGAATACTAACATTTGTATGTAAAGATACAGAATGCTTATATGGTCGCGTTTCTTTTTAAGACGGACGATTTATTTGTTGTGACAAAGATGCTGGTATAACGGAGTGTGGTTTCACGGTACCGGATACAAATAACAAAGAAATTTGCTTTTTAAATGATGGCAATAAATGTTCCATTAAAACTGATGATGGTGAATTGCTTCTCGAAGGTGAAGAAAATGTAGGGTGTTTTAAGATAAATAATGAAGACGGTAATGTGTGCTACGTTGCAGGAGCGGAAGCACAAGGAGACGACGAAGGCTACAAATATGAACCGTTGCAATGTAAACTCAATTCTATTTTTGGCGAGATTAGCATTAAAAAAGGCATGAGAATAGGTAATATCTCAATAAAAGGCGAAAAGGATTTTGAGATTTGCGGGTCAAAAGACCAACTTAAATTTGATAAAATTGAAGGGAATTTTGCCTTCTTGAAAGAAATTGAAAAATGTTTCAATATCAATCTACTTAGAGGTAGTGTCTCCACGTTGACACGTAAAGACAATATTGTAACCTTCGAATTCAAAAAAGGTGAAGATATTTCTTTCGGACTTATAAATAAGACTCCATTTTTTACTTGTGTGAAGGGAATTGAATCTATATCATTTGACATGAAAACAAAACAAATTCTTGATATCAAGATGAGAGAAGAGTTTGATTTTGGTGCTCAAAAAGAAGGATTGTTTAGCGAATTATCAAGATTAAAATCCAATCAATCAGAATCAAACAACAAACTTGTTTTTAACAAAAGTGTGGACGATGAGTGGATGTGTTGTGACGTTGGTTTATCAAGCTTCGAGCTGGAAGGAAAAGCAGACACTAGAAAATGGTCTATTAGTGTAGATGGCGAAGGATCGTTATCCTTCAAAAAGAAGTATGACTTTACTAACGGTGAGTTTGAAACAAAATTGAGTAGTATTGTGGCAAAAGAAAACAAAGAGTTGAATGGTGAATGTGAATTTTATGGCGTTAAGCTCGAAGTAAACGGTGCTCACGAAATACGCTATGTCTACGATGATCCTGAATGTAAATACTATGAAATTTTAGCACAAAAAGAACAAGAAAAAGATTCATTTTCTATCGTTTTGAATGATCATGCTATCGAACCCTCAGGAGTTAAAATCTATGAAAACGGCATTATCGAACTCACGGTTCCTTCGTGTGAAAAAAAAATCAACATTCCTAATATCATAGATAATGGTTATGGTATTGAGTCTATAAAATTAGATAAAGATGGCAATCTGTTCGGAGTTACAGCAGTGGATCACGAATACACAGCTTGCGATGCAAAAGCAATGGGTCTTTTTGGTGTATATCGTTTCAAAGACAGAGAACTAAATCTATATTTTGGACATGGCGTCGGGAGTATTGAATATGATCCAAGTGCTAAAGATTTAAATGGTAACATTAGCGATCATATTAGTGTGAAAAGTATCAAAAATAGGGATAAAAATATAGGAGGAATGATTCTTTATAAAAATAATTTAGATAAAGATTATACAATAGTAAAAGCATGCGAGTTTGTGGGAGAATGCGGTATTAATGAATTTAATATAGATTGTGATAGTTATGTCAACGTAGTTGAAACGACGGTCAGTGGTAGACAATATAGTGTCGAGAAGTTGCTAAACGATCCTTCTTTAAAAAGAAAGTGTGACGATAATTTCTCGGAGATGTTTGACAATGAATATGAATACGGGTTCTTGCGAAAAGATGATAATGGCGAATATAGAATCGTAGACATGGAGAATGAACAATGTATAGACTTTTGTATAAACGAGCTTAGTGTGGTTAATGTTCTTGAAAAGAATATTTTACCTTGTTTAAGATGGAAGAAAACCCCATTTTTAGAATCAAAAATTTCGTCAAATACAACATTTTCTATAGAAGAGACAAAATATGGTATGAGAGTTAATGAGATAAAATGCGGAGATAAGGAGTTCATAAATCTTCCATATCGAGTTGACGAAAAATCAGATGATGTCTATGTGACAAAAGTAAAATCTTGTTCGATAGATCATAAGAAGGGCTTAATAAATAGTGATTCCGTTGACGGTAGCAAAACGATACAGTTGAATGATAGATTTTTTGCAGAAAAAAACACGGATAGATCGTTACATGATAATAATCACATTATTACTCGTAATAATAAAATTGGTCGCGACGAGGTTTCTTATAAAGCCAACGTTGCGAATACAGGAAGATTGTTACAAAAGCTCGAAGCACTCCTAATGGAGAAAAGATATTCGGGAGAGTTAATAGATCGCATGCGTGAAATCGTCGATGACGAGTCCGCGACGGAAGGTAAGATAAAGGTGGAGAAACTATTAGAGAAAATTACCGATTCCGAGGTTTATAATTTGGCAAGAAGTATTATCGATAATATTGAACGTTTGAAGGCAGAAAATCTCTTTTCTAAGATGGAAAAAGATTTATACTATGCAATGATTCAAGAGCCAGCAAATATCAAGAACATTGAAGATAAGATGACGAAAGAAAAGAACGCTATTAATAAAAAGAACGCTGTTAATAAAGATAAATCGACTATTATTCTTGAATTTCAAAAATCGTTAAAAATTACATATTATCATAATGGCGATATTCGTTGTTTGTTTGATAGTGGTGAATATTTATCTTATGATATCGATTTTGTCAATCGATGGGAATATCCTAGTGGAATAAGTAAAAAAAGATTGCAATATGAATGGTGCTTATTTTCAAAAGGTACTTTTTCAAAACATGTTTTCCAAAAAAAAGGTGCATTGCCATCTGCATTTAGAACGACTGAAAAAGTAGATGTTAAAGTTAAATTTAAGGTTGGCGACAGTGAATGCGAAGAAATCATAAAAGGTGTTAAACAATTATGTTTTGATAAGGCACGTAACGTTTGTGGCATTAATATGCATGGCGTTGAAGAGCAAGATTGTGATATTAGAAATGATTTTACTATTCCATCTAAAATACTTAGTCAGTATGGAATCAAACGAGACAAAGATCTCAAAGTTGTTGGTTTTGAATTTGAAGTAGATAAAGATGGCTTCAGCACAGGCGTTCTCAAGAAAATACAATTAGCACCAAATGAGCATCTCGAAGGTCTGGAGTGTAATGATGGCAAGATTCGTAACTTTTACGGACCTGTGGAAATTAGTTTCACAAATGATAAGAAAATTGATTATGCTAATTGTTCGGATGTTCTTGATAAAACACAATTTGAAAAAGGATTGTCATGTGAAAAAGGCTTTATCCACCAAAATGTGGAAAGAATACCAGAATTTAAATGCATTAAATTGGAGAAAAAACAAGACAACAGAGGAATATATTGTATTCCATATAATATAAACGACTTTTCTTTCGGCAAAACTTGGATCGAGAAAAATAGTGACGGTGATTATGTGTTAAATTATCTTGAGAGTGGTGCTTGTTGTAGTCTTTTTCGAGGAGACAGCATTAAGATAGACGAAGATAAACACGGGAGAGTAAAGGCAACATTTGATTTCAGCCAGCGTACATCGTTCGATGATATTGTCGTGTTTGTGAAAGAGCCAGATATCGAAACGGTTATACAACTTCCGCAAAAAGTAACGCTTGAACCGGATGGCTCGATTACTTGTGATGGAGCAATGTTACCAAATTTCAAAATCGAAGGTATCAAGAGCGTTGATAGCGAAAACGTCTATTTGTCGCTGAGTAAAGATGCTAAAATAGATCCAGATGCACGCTTAGTTGGCGTTATTGAACCTGTTGTTGAAATAAAGAGAAAAGAGCTAATCGATTTTGCGGCTACTATTTATGCGAAAGATGTTCATATTAGAGGCAACGATATAACAGAATTTACCCTAGAAAAAGATTGCTCTGTGGCGATAAAGGACGTCACTCAGGGGACAAAAGAAGGCGATAACAGAATAATATTACCAGCAGGTAGTCGCGTGGTGGTAACCAAAAATAGCGACGGGAGCAGACGCTATGAAATCAAAACCAGTAATTTGCTTCGGTCTTCGCTGTATTATACGACAAACAATGAATCAAGACAGATCGATTCTACCAAAAAAATTATTTTAACCGGTACTGGCATAGAAAATTTTTTGAAGTTGTCGGTGGCATCGACCGTTATTAATGGATCTATTGCGAAAGCGAAACAGTCAATGGTTGCAGCAGCACCTTCAAGTGGAAGCAACGCGTCGTTGATTGTGCAGGGAGAAGAAAAGTATTGCGGTGAAGACGGTTGTAATATTAATACTATTAATGGTGAGTCTTTTATAAAAGGAATCACCATTGACGGTGGTAAGGGAAGCCGTATCAATGAAATTGTTTGCGAGAGGGAATTAACAGTCAAAGACGACAAAATTGTGTCTTTTGTACCATCGAAAAAAATGGGACTTTATTACAATCCTATCGGTCATTACTTTTCATGTGGTCATAATATATCTGATAGTAATATAAATTTGATAGATTTGACAGGTCATGAGGTAATGTTGAAATCTTTGGGGAAAGATTCAACACGTTATGAAATAGTTGGATTTGACTTGCGGGATGACGGTGTGTATGAGGCGAGAAATTATAGCGGAGTTTTTGCGAGTGCTACTGGGACTTTCTTTGAAAGATGTTTCCTACAGGGGCGGGGAAATGTTAGAATAAAAAGAATAACGGGTCCCGACAAGAATGTGCTGTTTGCTGTTGATACAACATGTGAAGTGTGTGAATCTAATCCAGGAAGTAAATTAATGTCTAGAGCGACCTTCGGTGATGATAAAAGAACGAAGGAAGCATGGCGAATAAAACATGAAGATAATTTTGGCTATTGTTCGAATGGAGAACTCGCAAACATGGGACAAAACAATACTTCCAATGAGCAAGTGACGACGATAACTAATGGAGCACAAGGACGCATTGAGAATTTGAAATTGAAATTGTCCAGTAGTGTTACTTTAAGCGTTGACAATGGCACACAAAATAACTTTGTAGGACAAGTTGATCTTTATTTGGATGGTGCGATGTTTGAATGCACGCCTAGGGGTAATGAAGTGATTAATTTTATAACGATAAGCAACGACAAAGAGGATAAACTGGTTAAGGATAAACTGGTTGAAGCTGGTAAGAATATTGATACAATATTTATTGTTAGAGCGACACAACAACTAACAGTTCAAGCAGAAAACAACAAGTCTCTCGTAGGTAGATTCTGTATTAATGGAGTTACCGTTGAGCTCAAAGAAGATAACAACGTTAAAGATATCGGAGATAATAAAATCTCGTTCGTTGGGACTATACAATTAGTAACAAAAGGAGGGGCAACTCTTTCAATAGCTGGTCATGGTCAATTAACGCTTTATGTCGGCAAATATATTAATATAAGAGGTAATGTGCGTGGTGCTACTCTTGAAGGCACGCATATTGTTGGGGATGTAAGTGGTGTTTGTAAGCGTTTAAAATTTAGTGCTTCAACAGGTGAGTTGTATGAAGCTGAAAGTCGTGATAATAAGGCAACATACCTTAAGGGAACATACGTTATTACATCTAAAAAAATTAACCTGGATGGCAATGAAAGTGTGCGTTGTATTAGACGTGATTTCAATGACGAAGCGGTTATCGAGTGCGATGTTAAACAAGGTCAGTCGTCGAAAATCAATTTTGAAGTTTTGCATCCAAACAATTTGTCAGACGAGAAAAGCATCGTTGTAAGTTTGCAAGATGGTGCTACCGTTGTGCCTCCTGGCAACAACAAGGAAAAGATTCGTATCAACAAGGAGAACGAAGTTAGTTGTGATAGTAAAAATGCAAAAACGGAAATGATAAATAAAGTTGTCATCGGTTATTATGGTGGTAATAAAGTATCTATAGAGGAAAAACCAAATGAAATTATCCTTAAATGTTGTGAAAATGAAAAGGGGGAAAAGTATTATGAAGTGTATGGTAACGGCGAAAAAAAGATGTACTTTTTCGGAGTTAAAACGCGTTTAATGAAACAAGACGGTATTGAATACTGTGTATTAAAATACGACGATCCGTCGAAGTTGAAGAAAAACATTACAGAAAAGGAGAAAAAATATTTAATGAGTTCGATAGCTTCGGGTACAAAATTTTTCGTCGAGAGAGATGAAGGTGGTAGTGCTGTGTCCAAAATTTACACCGGAGATGGCGATATAAGAATCGGGGTGTTAAATGAAAATGGTGAAGGAGTACAACCGGATCTTTTTGTTTATAAGATAGCAAAGAAAGTCGATATAAATTGTGGAGGTAATGACAACATTAAGCTTAAACTAGATAAAGAAAGTGTCTCTTATAAAAGAAATAATGAGGATGTGATTAGTTCTTTTGAAGTATATAAAAAAGAGCGAGATCTTTCGATTGAAAAAAATAAAACTACGCTCGGGAGGATAAATATATCGAATTTGCGAGATATACAATCTGGATTCAGCCCAAAGACGTTTGGTGAAGGTGGTTTATTTTGCATGTATGGGGTGCCTAATGGAGGCGAAAAGGAAAGTGCATATTATTATCTTGAAGATAAGGTAAAGGCGATCACTAGTTTAAGAAATGATTTTAATATTCGTAGTGATAAAGAAATAGGTTCTACTCTTGCGAGAATTGGAATAGGAGAGCAGGTAGAATGGAAAATAAGAAAATTTGTTACTAACAAAGGAGCGATGTATGCTTCAAGATATTATGATTATGGTAATAATGAATCTAAATGTGTAACGTATGGCGTGGAAGGTGATGGACATGATCCTTTGAACGGAGAAGCGTTTGTACACAATAGAATAATTAAAGTCATACAAGATGACGGGATTGGGTTCATTGATTACAACGACAGCGAGTGTGCTTATGGTTTTAGTTTTGTTGAAAATTTTAATGGAATTAAGAGGACAGAAACCATTTGCAGACTATACAAAGACATTACCGGGAAGGAACTTGTGCTTGATTCTACCATGCCTATTGAAAATGTTTCTATCAAAGAAAATGGCGAATTTAGATTATCAGTCAATAAAACTGGTTGTTTGATCGTCAATGGTTCAGTTGTTGCTAATACGGTTGTTGATTGTGGCAGTTTTGCCTGTTCCTTTAACGAAAAGCAAGAGTGTTGTGAAGTTAATACTTATATGATGTATAGGGGTAGTTCCATAACTGGCAAAATTACATTTTCGAATGGTAGTTTTTCCAAGACAATTGATCTAGTGAATAGCAAAGGCAGATTCCTTCTGGGGAAAGATAATAATGTATTATTGCAAGGTAGAGCCGGAACGGCAAGCATCGGTGATACGGAACTAGTGTTCGATGAACAAAACGATATAATTTTTCAAGTTACACCTTTTAATGAGGTTTTTTATGATTATAATCGTAGTTACGAGGAACGTATTGAAGCAATAAAAGAACCAAAGCCTCTTTGGAGAGATTATAAAAAATGGATGGAGTATAAAAAAGAGTGCGACGAATTACCATTAGGTGCTTTAAATGAAAAAGACTTTAAAAATGGTCGACGTTATAGAGTACACTTGGTTTGTAATGGAGGGAAATTTAAAATTGACAAAAATTACCCTCATGCCGAAAAATTAATGGAACACTTCTGCGCCAAAGACGTAGTCATAATGAGAGAACCAAAACAGTACAATAGAAGCCGGAAATTTGCCAATGCTATGGATAGTGGATTGGAAGATGAGCTGGACTTTTATCTTACATGGGTGTACTACCCGGAACTAGAAAGTAAAATTGATATAAAGGGTGTAGAATTTGATTTCTATGAACCTATGACGCATGATAGCACAAATATAAATTCTATACTTGGAGGAGCTGTTGATGATTATTTTAATAAAGACGAAAAAAAGATAATTGAAAATTGCATAGATTTTCCACTTGTGTTGGAAAATGGTGACGTAACGATTAACAATGATTCCTTTAAGCATTGTGTTAACAACGGCAATGGTTTATGTTGTGCTGAAGTGAAATGTCTCACTTTTATACCTACAGATGGTAATCGTTCACCAAAAGGACGTATGCATACGATTGCTGGTAAGATGTATGACGATGAAGCAAAAGAAGTAATAGTCGTAAATCCATTAAATGGCAGATATATAAAAGCCTCAAAAGTATTATATAATGAAAAAGGCGAGATAAAGAGTTTTTCCGTTGACAAAGATAATACGCCTGAAAGTTTGTGTTTTTATCTTGGTAATGCAGTCAATGAGGATGGGGGTCGTTATTTTTATTTGCCGGAAGGTGCACTTGTCGTATTGAAAGGTAACAATAAATATGAAATTCAAGGTGCCGGAGGAGAAAGGGGAGAGCTATCAATTCGCATGGCAATCGAGCTTGAGAATTGTTATAACGAAAAGGGAGAGAAGGTGCGTATTAAAGTATTCGGCCGCACCATGAAAAAAAAGAAAACTATTTTCAAAGATGATAATGTTGGAGCGAATTTTGTGGTAGAAAAAATTGACGACAAGAATTTCGTTTCTTCGTTAAGGAATTGTGCAACGAATCATAAGATTAGAGCGGAAGACGGCGAATCTTTTTATTTTAAAAGTGACGTTATATCATCGCCAAATGCAAACAATTCTGTTCGCAAATGAATTGTCACAGGGAACTTTAGAGGATGTTAGAATAGAATTAGTTCAAAAGCCCGATGGTGTAAAGTCTTTTCTATCCACTCAGGCAGTAAGAAAAAAAGGACAAGGAGAAGACGAGAAAAAAACAACTTCAGTCGTACAAGGAGATGGAATAGAACGAAAAAAAGAAGTAGAGAGAATGGCGAAAATATTAAAATGGGTCTCTCTTTCAGTAAAAAGAAGAGTTAATGGGGTATGCTGCATTGCGATGGCGGATGATATTACTGGTGTAGGTTCTGTGGAACACACTTGTAGTCAAGAAATTAATGATGTGTATTATACAGATATTGTTTTTGCAAAACATGGCACCGATGGAGAAAAATTAGAACGTAGTAATGCGACAGGAGGTTATGTACTTCGTGTGAGCAATTTTTTACTTAGAGAACCAAAATTAATAAAGGAACGTAATGACGTAATTTATCTTTTAGAGAAGATAGGAAATGAATATGAATACACTTTTAAAAAAAACGGCAAATATTCCCGTGTCTTTGATTATATTTGCGATGTTATTGCCAAGTCTCGTGTAAATATGTGGGAACTGCGCGATGCAACTGGCGAGGGAGTCGAGAAAAACAATATTGTTAAAGAGTTTCTTGATGGAAAGAAAAATAAACGAAATGATGGTAGCATTGTTGCACTTATTAATGCATTTATTGAGTCAATAAAAAATGACGAGTCGCTTTCCGAGCTGGTATCGACAGAACTGACAACAACTTTAGAAAATGCAAAAAATAGCATTTTAATGTTTGTAAATAACGTTTTTGCCAAAGAAAATTGGCAGTTTACTGACTTAACAAGTTTGGAATCTCAGTTCATTGATGATGGAAAGAATGTTCGTCCAAAAAAATTGTCGATTCGTGTCGGAGGAGGTTTTAGATACCACCCTGGAAGAGACATAGGGAAGGAACAAGTGTCGCTGAGAAAATATTGGCAAAATGGTCAACAAAAAGACTTTATAGTTTGTTCTCACCTCAATCCTATTGAACTTAGTTTTACTTATGGTGATCGTGATGTTGATATTGAAGCTGACCTTAAAGAATATCAATTAGAAGTTAAAAAAGAATTAGGGCAGTATCATCTTGACGAAATTAAATTCATTGGACTTAACGATCGCCTTGATTATGATTACAATTTTTTGGAAATAAAGGACGTTCACGAGGTCGACCATAGAGTTTTGACACCGCTCGATAAGGAAAAAGAAGTGAAATGCGTTATCTCTAATAAAGGTGAAAAAACTCCGGCTATTGATTTAAATCGATCGACCGGTGTTGACAGAGTTCATCTTTATAATGACAGGATTGAACTTTTTGGAGATATAGAAAAACTCATTGTAAAAACGAGAGACGGTGAAGACGATGTAATCGTTGATTGTGAACGTTGTGCTGGTTTAGCAAGAAAGAAAATCATTCTTGATAGAAAAACTTTTGAGATATTGGAAGTTTTGGCAGTGAATAACGAAAATTGTCTAACTTTCGGACACGTCGACGGTGCTTACAAGTTTGGCAATAGAGTAATAGATACAAAAGAATGTTCCGTAGAGAGTGTAAGGTATCTTGATGGCAAGAAAAACAGCAACGAAGATGTAGCGATAACTCCGTCCAGCGAAGGTTTCACCCGTGGTTTCATGGTTGAGCAAGACAGGAAGAAATTCAAATTTAATGTTTATGGCGAAAAGCAACAATTTATCATCAATAAGGATATAGAAATACATCATGAGCTTAATATTTGTGATAACGAAGCAAAAGACAACGAAGTTGAGATCGTTCGTGATGAGAACGGTCTTTACAGGATAAAAGATCAATACGCATATGTTAACTTCTCAAAGCTCGAGGTTGTCACGAAGGCCACTGGCAATAGAGAGCCGAGATACTTTTTAAAGTTCGACAAAAGCATCGACGATAGAAGCAATAAAATGATGCGAAGCTTTTTAACGAGTAATTCTACTATCTCCTTAAAAGATTCAGGATATGGTCATTACTTAGTAGATAAAATAAATGTTGGAGAAAAAGATTTAGTCAAGATTCCAGTAAAAAGAGCAGATAATAAACTTGTTATGGTGCAAGTTTGTCCAAAAACTGATATCTCTTTCGAGAACACAGAGGCATCTCGAGAAAAAAAAGAGGTGCGATATCCAATTATAAGATTCATACCTCATCGTGACGATACAACGGTGATTTATAGCGATGAAAATGGTGCGTTGGTGGAAGCTAAGTCTGTTGGAGCTATAACCATAGATCCACTTTCCGCATGCCTGTGTGGTGAAGGCAAAATTGAGGACAATATTAATGTGGGAGAAGATAAAGGTCAGCACGGAGAAGAGGTCGAAGATATAAACACCAATACAAATGCGATTCATCTTAATGATGATGATGATAATGGAGTGCCGGATGGTGGCGATGCGAATGCGAAAAAAGATGAAGATAAGGACTTAAAGAAAGATATTTTGTTCGATATTCCATATCATGCCGAGTCTTTTGAAGAAAAATGTTATCTGAATGTATCGGTGGATGATGTCGTAAAAGGAATTTCGTTTGAAGGAGTTATAAAAGGAGTTCTCAATTCTAAAGAAGGTATTATAAATCGAATGAAAATCAAATCGAACAGTCAGTTTAATCTGAACAATGGAAAAGTCTTAAATATATACTCCGGTTTTTCGGAAATGAGTGTTGTCAAAAACGATACTATCATATTGCAAACCGATGGAAGCAATATCGGTAGTTTTGACATTCGTGATAAAAATGGAAAAGTAATCAATGGTATTGATGGCATTTTTAATGCTAAGTATATTGCTTTAAGCAGAGACGGGAAATTGCTTGCAGTCAATAATGATAAGTTTGTGGAAAAGCTTAAAGGAAAGCTTATGGCAACATGCGAAGAAAAAATCTTTAACAAAGAAAAAAGAAATTTTGACGAAATTTTTGACGGCGAAGATGAAGGTGCTGGTGATATAAGTGTTAAGACCGGCGTTATTTCGTTCAACGATAAAGTGAAGATCAGTGGACTTGTTAGTGATATCTGCGTCTCTACAAGCGATGAAAAAAAGGACTGCCTGGGCGAGATAACTAACTTAAAAAACTGCAATGCACTAAAACTCAATTTTGGAAACAAAGAAATACCACTGAATTGTGTCGATAATAAGTTTGATAAAATAGAGGTATATAAAGATCGAGTGTTAGTGTTAGTTAGCAAAATTGCCAATGATAAAATTAATATTAACGGTTTAATTAAAAGTGGGGAGAGCATCGAGTGTATAGAATTTAATATCAAAACTGGCAAAATGAAAGTTAGTAGTGATTCAAAAAATGGTTCGTCCATTAAGGGTATTTTTGGTTCCGACAAGAATCAAAAGGATTTTTCTAATTACAATTATAAGCGTCTCACGGTCGATATAGAGGATAAAAAAGTGGGGAAAGATGTAAAAGAGATCAAGAAGGAAGAAATTGGAGGTATAGACAATGAGCGAAAAGCATCTGAAAATAAAAAGACAGGTGACTTTATTGAAGGAGATTGTTGCTATAAGTATGAGAATGGAAAGGTGAAAGAGATCGATAGCTATCGTAAAGATGAATTTGATAGTAAAGTTTTTGATGTAGACGGGTTTAAAGTTTCCGTGGGGGGAAAGTCTGGCGTGAAAAAGATTCACGTCATTAAAGATAAATCCGGCAAGGATTTATTTGAATTTGTCGGTATGCCAATCAAAGGAATAATATCAATAGCAGACTCGACGGGTAAAAACATAATAACTGTTAATGCAGATGACTTTGCAGATGCTCGTATAAGCGAACTTCTTATAGATCCTGTGAACGGTGAAGTTGAAGATGCTATTTTTGACACATTGCTCAAAAGTGCAGACGAGTCTAACATGAAAAAACAATTAAAGAGTTTCAGTAAATCAGATGATTGTCCAGATGGGTACGGAGAGGTTAAACTTTATAAAAATAATAATGAAGATTATAGCTATGGTGTTTCCATTAATGTTAATGATTTCAGCTTTTGCAATCTTTATTGTGTAACAAAAAGTGACGGATCTACCTATCTTAGATATAAAAAGCTGGGAAAAGCGTTTAGAGGCAAGTTGGCGAAAGGTACTGTTATTAAATTGGCCAATACTAATAATGACGAAGGACGTTCGAACTATAAAAGACGACCAATAGAGGAAATACAATTGAGTGAGAATTGCGAAGATCTCAAAATTGCCTACAGGGACAATTTATCTGATACTTTCTATAGATCGTTAATACTAGCCAGTGGTAGTAAGGTTACATTTGATTCAGACGGAAAGTGCAATTTTTACTGTGAAGACGGAGAAGTTATTAAGCACAAAAGTTTAGAAGTTGCCAAGAAGAAAGCAGAAGAAAAAATAGAAGATGTTCTTAAGGATGAAGTAAAAGATTATAATAATGAACTAAAAGTAGAATTTGATGATAAGACAGCAAAAATAGATTGTAGCAGGGCTGTCTCTATATACGATAATGGTTTGTTGGCAAAATGCTCCATCTATACGCAGACATCGACCGGAGAAGAAATCGTAGAAGAGAAAGACTTTGTTAAAGTGGGGGAGACGAGCGACATGTTCGGTGATTACGCAGGGGAAAGATTGTCTTATGATTTGCGATCCGTTAATTACGACAATACTGATTTAATTAGGAGGACAGTTGAACTTACAAGAGATGGAGATGGAAAATTGAGAGTTCCGAAAAAAATAACAGACTTTTCTTTAGAAAAATTAGTATTAGAAGATAATAAGTTATCATATGTCAGCAGAAAAGGACATTTAGCATGCGAGTTGATACCCGGTGATTATTTTGAGAATGTATTAGAACCCGACGGCGCAAAAATACTTTTGCTTCCCTCTATTTATAATAATACGATGAAAGATTGTTTTATTAACTACGAACATTGCGTTTGTAGCGTCACACGTCCTAGTGATTGGCGTGGTATTGGATTTGTTTCTGGAGGATGTGGTCTTATTAAATCGGAATATGTATATGCCAAAGTTTACGATAAAAACATTAGTAAAAAAAGTCGTTCCAGCAGACAGGTAGCGTTATTAGAACTTGAAGAGGAAATGAAAAAAAAAGAAAAAGAGAGTTGGATATATAATGGCAATTTTGAAGAGAAAGGAGATAATTTCTTTTATGCAAGTCCACATTCAATGGGAACTTTTTATGATGGAGATAAATCTAAATTAAAGGTAGAAAACAGTGATTGCGATATAGAATTAAAAGAAGAAGAAATAAAGTTGTCAGGTAATGCACAGTTGTCTTTTGTAAAGTTGAATACATCTTGGAAGGCAGAATTTATAGGAGCTGACATTCATATTGGAAGAGACTGCTTGATTAGTTCATTTACCGGCTTCGATGACAAATGTGTTGGTAAATGTGAACTTGATCTGCGAGCCATGCTCATAGACATTAGAGGTAGCTTATATCTTGGACAAGATTCAGGTGTTAAGTCTGTCGCGAGAACAGAAAAAGGTATTTTAATTAGTCCCGTAGATGAAATAATAAAATCGTTAACTTTAACTGTCGGTAAACGAGTTTACTGTTTTGATAAAACCATGGCCACTACGATATTAATTACATATGATAATAAAATAATCGTCAATGTATGTGGTGGGGCACGAGGTATTAATGTTGAATGCCGTGATAAGGAAGGCAAAACAGAGTCGTTATTCTCAGAAAAAGGAGCGAGCAATATAGAGCGTATTACCTTTAGTAAAAAAGAAAAAAAAGACTTCTCTGTTGAGGTTACCGGTGCTGAAGGTATAAAATCCGATATTTTCTATGGTAAAAGGCAGTTGTCGCTCGATAAAGTGACTAATGTTCGTAAAGTTACGTTAAACGCAGAGCAATATACTCTTGAATCTTGTGATGAAGATAAAATTTATGGAAACGTAGAATCGCATAAAGTTGGCAAACAAGATCAAGTTTCGAATAGTAAAAGGAATGCATGTTTTTATGGCGATTCCAATAAATGCAGTGTTCATTTCAATAATCCTGAACATAATGAATATGCAGAAATTTATGCAGATGAGGGTCTTGTTGACAAGGACTTTGAATATGTTGACTTAGAGATCAACGAAGATGGTGTTTTTTGTATATCTGGTGATGTTGATGTACCCCTAGCCGACATAAGGGTTGTGGCTCGTGACGGCAAAATGCAACTTTCGTATCGCAAATTAATAGTGAAGACGTCTACTTTAAAAAAGGGAACGAAATTTGAATTAGATTCCTTTCTTACAAAAGAGAATTCGAGGAAATATTATATAAAACGAATCACTCCTGCTACCGGTAGTAGCTTATTCGTCCCTTATATAAAAAGTGAAAATGATGAATTTGTTATTGATCATTGCAAAGTGAATAATGCAAAAGGTGTTCTCTTTAACGGAAAAGACATTATATTCTTCGATGAAGAAAGTAATAAATACCATGTAATAAACAATGCAACAGGAGAAATGAGCGATATGCCAAATTCGTTAATACCTGATAATGAAAATATGTGTGGCTATGTAAATTTCTTTTTAGATTTAGATAAGCGTTATGTAAAAGTCGAGTGTGGGAGTGAAGTTGTTGATAACGAAGAAATCAAAGAAATAAAAAAAGGCAGTTTATCTATCGCGAATAAAACAATCAAGTTCTCAGCCACAGTAAATAAGAATAGTAATGAAAACAACAAAGGCGAAGATGTTAAAGCTTCTTATGATAAAGACGGTAATTTTGTGTTAGAAGGTGGGGAGTTTTTTCTCGATCTTGATATTTTATCACCATATGACAATGTATGCGAAATTAAAACCGGTGGAGTTAAAAAAGTAGTAATTGACACAAATGGAAATGTGAAGAGCATAGAAAGAAGTACCGCCGATATCGAGGGGCATATTGCGTCGACATTCGGGAAGTTTGCAATCTATCCATGTGCTAGGGAAATTATCTTCGGTGTAGATTGGTATGAGTCTGGTATAAGATGTTGCGATATTACCGTTTCTGACGGTGAAGAAATTAGTCTATTTAAAAAAACAGAAGAAGGGCAATACCAGATTGGTGATTGCTTTCAAGCTGGGAAATATAGATTTTATTATGATGAATGTGTTATCGAAAAAATTGATTCGTATCAACAAGTTGAAAAACAATGGAAATTGTTCAAAGATGGAAAAGTTGAAGTTGACGAAAACCAATGGCTGGATATCGAGACGTTTAAAGGAATGAACAGGGGAAGCGAAACGTTACATGTGTATCATGAGAATGATACAAGAATGGCTACATTTATTGTAAATAAAAAAGCACAATTCTGGATTGATTTACTAGAATTTAAGGATATCGTTTTAGGCAATGCGATTGTTGATTTATCGTTCACAGATTTTAGTTCGCATTCGATAAATACAATTCGTCCTGTTGACAACAATGAAATGTACTATAACAATAGTAAGTTACGCAACGCGGTTATTAATTTTGGAACCGAAAAACAAAAAAGTGGCTATGTGATGAAAAATATTCTAAAAAGTATTACTGTTGATGATAAAGGTGATGGTGGTCTTGAATTTGAAGATGAAGGACTGTGCATAAAACGTGCAAATTGTGTAGAGAAAATTGAGTTCTATGAAAAAGCCGGCAAATTGTTAAGAAAAGTGCATTTTTTAGAAGGTGTAATACCGAAGGGATATATGTGCATTAACGGTGAATTGTTTGATTTGTCGTATTTTGCTAGCGACATTGAAAAATGCATAAATAATAAAGAACAATACGAAATGATTATAGAAAATGGAATCCCAAAAATTATTGTTCCAAATGATGGAAGCTTTTGTCAAAACTGTGCTAAACGTAGCGATATTGCAAATAAAAAAACGGATGGGAATGGTCGTGTTGTATTTGAGTATACAGGTGAAGAATATAAAGTAAAAAATGTACTCTTTTATACGAATCGTGAAGCATCTTATGGAGATAATGAAGATGTTGGTTTCAAAAGATTAAAAGACCAATTTAACATCGGTAATTATGGTAATATAGGGAGTAAACCAGGTGAGAACAAGAAAACAGTATTAGCGACGGAGGGATGTGTTATCCCCGTTAGAAGCAATAATGGTTATATTTACATGGTCAAGGTGCGGACTGGCACTTCAATATCTTTTTGCGATGGAGGGATTACTTTTACACCAGCTGCAGGAGAGGCAATTTGTGGTGATTTTGATTATTACGAAAACAGGATTCTTTTTCATGATAAAGGAGAAAAAATTCGAGTGAACCTGGCTTGCGAGTTGCTGGAGGTGACTTATAATGACGACCCTAAAGAAGGTAGTAAAAATATTAAAATCAATGATGAGCTTGAATGTAAACAATCCGGAATAGATGGTTATTTTCGGAATTGGTGTATTAATGATGATGGAAATATTATTAAACCAGAGGATGAAAAATTAATTTTCCGGGAAAAATGTGGTAATGTTGTTTTCAAAAAAGATGCCGTTAGCTTTAATGCGGAACAAAGAACGACTACTTTTTCCACATTTTCCAATAGAAAAAAATATGTTGAAAAAGAAGCAGGTCAAAAGTACCGAATACCAACGTTTTCTGCGGACAAATGCGAAAAATCATATCTTGAATTTGACGACATCTCTAATATTAATCAGATTATTATTGACGATAAAGGAAATCTTGTTAGGTTAAGTGTCAATGAAGGAAAGGAAGTAGTGGCAGTTAAAAAGGTGGATGGTTGTGTTGTTGATAAAGTCATCTTTGTAGGTCAGGAATATTATTCGTTGCTTAGGTCTCGTCAGGCAGAAGTAGCAGGTGCTGAGTCACAAGAAGTTGGACCACGAAGAGTTGTATTTGATAAAAATGTAAACTCTTATAAAAGAGGTTTAACAAGAATTGCCAAAAATTGTAAGGTCGATGTAAAGTGGGACGATAGTATCAATTCTGCGGTGGCTTATTCGTTTCCAAAACAAGGAAATGTTTGCTTTGAGTATGATGCTAATGGAATAACGGCTACTTCGTTGAGTGGTGAATTAATTGTTGAAATTTTCGGAAAGGAGTGCTCTCTCGGAGAGAAGTGCAAAATTTCTGCGACAGATCCAACAAGACTAGTAGTAAAATACGACGAGAAAAAAGGCGAACTCAATATCATTTGTGATCGAATTGAGTTTAAAGGTTGCGAAACGACTCTTGTGAGCGATGGTGGGCAAATAAAAATTAATGTTCGTCCCGTAAATGGAACTAATACCATGAGTGTTGAAAATGCTCGTCTCGAAAAACATGAGGGACGAGTTACCAAGATTATTTTTTCAAAGGATGATTTTAGTTTTACAACAAATAATATATCTTTTATCGTCAATGACCTAGATAAAATGAGTAAGTTTTTTTCGAAGGATAGTGTATATACTATTGATACAAAAGATTGTGTTTCGTGTGATCCAGTATTTAATAACACATCACTAAACGATAATAAAATCAAGGGCCACTTAAAAAAAGGACGTTATAATATTTGTGGCAGTGAAGTTGAAGTTTTTGGTGTATGTGATTTTGAGACAAATAGAAAAGATAAGTTTTCAGTTACAACAGATGGAAAGGAGAACTTTGTAAAAGCAACGGGTCTCGTTAACGATGATATAAGGATGGCATTCAATGAATGTCGGCTCGGAACTATAAGAATACAATCAGGGTATGTTGTGCTGGCAACAAAGAAAGATCAATATTTACAATCTACAAATTTGTTAAGCTTTACCAACGGTGATCTTTCAAAAAGAATTGACACAACAAAAGCACTTGTCAGTGGACTGTCGTTCGACAAAAATAGTAAAGAGCTATTTTTAACGTTTGATGAAAATAGAGCGTCAAAATTACTAATAGATGGAAAAGAATATATTATTGGTGCATGGGCAAGACGCGCGATAATTAATGTGGTGAATGGGACGTTCACTGTCGAGGCGATAAAGGATAGAAAGTTTAATTTCTTTGATGCAGCCAAAAAAGGATATTTATTTGGCGTAGAATCATACAAGCACGATGTCAAAAATGAAAACGAAGAAGTAGATGACGACACAATCAAAGGAGACAATGACGACACAATCAAAGGAGACAAGAGCGAAAAAAAGGAACTTCTTAGTAAGATTAACTTATGGACCCCGTTGAAAAAAACAGAAAGAGAAGTCGAACTCAAGAAAGAAGGCAACGGTATTTATAGTTTAGCACGTGATGTGAACGATTTTGTATTTTCCGATCTGCATGTTGTTTATAAAGTGAACGATAATTGTGAATTAGTTCCTTATCTAAGATGGAACATTGTGGATAAAAATATTTTGGATTCCGTCAAAGGCTCTTTATCAAGAAATACGAAGCTTTACATTAACGAAGTATCTTCACCTCGCGTACTTAATAAAATTGATTTCTCTAATAGTGATAGAGCTAAAATGTGTGTAAAGACTGAAAGAATAGAGAATAACGTGATGCATGAGGTGTTAGAAGTTGTTGAAGTTTGTCCAGGAACAACTATTGATTTCTTTAACGGTAATGTTGAATTTTATCCAAAAAGAGGTGGAAAATTGTTTGTTGGCGATAGAGAAATTCCACTTGAAGACACAAAGATTCCTATAGATCGGGCGGGACGGTTCGTGGCTAATAGTAACGGAAATGATAGTGAGAATGAAGAATCTGACGTTATTCGCTTGAAAGATGCTTTAAAAAGAAAAGACGGCAATGTGTTCTCCGTGAAACAGATCCATCATGCGGGTGTAGACGTTAGGTTCAACATCGGTAATTTTTTGTTTAAGTCACGTGATGATAGGATTTCTAATTGCGAAGCAATAGAAGAAAAAGGAGATGTGAAATACGTGATAAGTAGCAGTGTGGCAGTCGATGTTGAAGCGGTAGATACCTTAACGAAGAAAAAAAAGAAGATAAAAATCTTGCCTAAGAGCACAGAGATTTCGGTAAGAAAAAATAAAATTAGCGTTAAGTACAATAAAGAATTCCTACAAGAGGTTGGCTCGACGCTTAGAAGGCTGTGTCTTGAACATTGCGGATTAGGGCTTGCTAATGATGCTAATGCGATAAAACGTTTGAGAGAAGTCATTAATTCGAATGAAATGGTAAAAGTTTGTCTGGATGAAGAAACTATAGACAGACTAGCGAGGTTTTTCTCAGCCAATGAAGTAAAAGATTTCACAGTGACTGCCGATGCCAGTAAAGGTTTACTAATTGAGGTAGAAACTAATGATATAGTAGATTCGAAAAAAACAGCAGATGAAAAAACGATAAATACTAAATGCATTAATATTGAATCTTCCGGTAAAGAAAAAGTTAGGATCAATGTAACGAACTGGGAAGTAATGGTCAGTGACAAGACCGAAAGCGAGTATAAGTTGAATAACTTATTTGCTGACTTATCTACTAAGATCAGTGCATTAAAAAATAATATTTCGCCATCTAATGACGACATGCAGTTGCCAAAGAGCTCTCTTGACGACCATGAATCATGGCTCAATAAAAGGAAAAAGAAGCAGGAAATTGAAAAAAATATTGTCTCTGTTGCAGAAAAAATCTTTGACACCGAGGTCTCAAGACGTGTATGTCCGGCTGTTATAAATCTTCCAATTTCAAAAATAGGTTATTGTAGGCGTGATGGCGATATGTATGGTATCAATATCGAGCTACATAGGAATCTAGATCAGAATGAGAAAGTCGTCACTGAGAGTCTTATTGGCACTGATCTTTTTGAGAAGATCGGCAATGGCAAAATAATGATTGATCTCAAGGGTTATGCACATATTGGCTGTTCTTTATCTTTACCAGACGAAGAGTTGAAAGGTATATTCAAAGGCTTGGAGAGGGTTATCAAGAGTAGGAGGAGTGCTTATAATGATAAAAAGGACGTTAAGAAGGGTGTTAAGAAAAAAGGCAGTAGCAAATCTGTGAGTGATAAAACAATAGATAGTTTCGATCTTGTTGCAATGAAGAGTCTTTGGAACTTTTACAAAGGAGTTACCAAAAATGTTGAAGTTGTAACGAAAGTCGGCTCGCAAGATTACTTTGAAATACATTTCAATGGAACTAGAACCACTGGAGTCGATCTTGAGAGTGAGCTTACAGCCCTCAGAAGAGAACTTCTTACAAACGAGAGAGACAAAAAAAATAATGCTAAAGTGGAAAATATAATTAAATTTGCACGGTTGTCTGCTGAGGCGGGCGATTTCAGTGGCGAAGGTGTTTCTATTATATTTGATAATGGCAAACCAATGTTTAGAATTAATAGCTTTAAAGCAGTCAATAAAAACAATAGAAATGTTAATATTATAGATTATAACAATAGCAATAACCGTATCACATACATTGACGAAGACGGTCGTGAGAAGGAAGTTGAGCATAAAATACTAGTCCATGACAAAAAAATAGACACGAGATCTGGACTTACTAAATTCTTTAAAAGAGAAAGGCGTTTAATGCATGATAACAAAACAATAAGTGTTAATATTTTTGGTGACGTAAAAGATAGGAAAAGACGTATAAGGAACGACCTGTTTATAAGTGGAAGAGAAAAAGACACTGGGACAACAGAGTATGTAAGTGGATGGTTGGATAGAAAAAGAGAAAGCTATAATAATGTTGAGAAACTCGATCGTTGCACACTTTCAATTGATGAAAGCAAAATTACTTACTGTTTAAAAAATGAAGTCGTTGCCGGCATGCAACAAGCAGAACAAGGCATAAATAATGGAAATCTATCAGTTAGTGCGGTATTGCCCGAAAAGAAAGAAGGCAAAGACGACAAAGGTCGTGACAATAGTGACAAAAAATCGGATTCTGACAGTGACGACAAAAGTAAAGATAGCAATGGCGGCAAATCAAAATCGAGTTCTGACGATAACGAATCGGATTCTGACAGTGACGACAAAAGTAAAGATAGCAATGGCGGCAAATCAAAATCGAGTTCTGACGATAACGAATCGGATTCTGACAGTGACGACAAAAGTAAAGATAGCAATGGCGGCAAATCAAA
>CALCWF010000082.1 GCA_937906355.1 uncultured Rickettsiales bacterium | reverse complement strand
CTTATCTATAACCACGCAACCACTCTTCGCAAACTTCTCGGCATACATCTCGCTAACAGAACTACCGGCACAGAAGAACGCTATATCGATGTTCTTATCCGTGTAATCAAAGCCATCAAGAGCCTCAACATTTACAGTTCTGTCCAAATCTATCGATATCTTCTTTCCAACAGATTGTCTACTCGCTAGTGCGTAGATATTGTCAATCGGAAACTTTCTCTCACCTAGTATACTTATAATCTCTCTTCCAACGTTCCCAGTAGCTCCAACAACCGCAACATTATAACACGCACTCTTAGGCATAAAACAAAAAAACAAATACAGAAACAAAAAACAAATACAGAAAAATTGCACCCTCTATTCTACTCTACCACTTTATGTGCTATCTTCGAACTGTCGCCAGCACCCATAAATACAATCAAGTTATGATTATCGCCACAGGCACCAATATCGATAAGTCTCTCTCTAACGTCATCGACACCTGACGAGCACATAAACGTATTCGCATTTTTCTTTCTACACTCCTTGAATACATACTCATTAGTTATACCGTCTATTTCTTTCTCAGAAGACGCATAGATCGGCAAAATAAGCACGTTATCAACTTTACTCAATATATCCGCAAACATCGCCATTCCGTCTCTTACGCGTGTGTATCTATGTGGTTCGAAAACGACCGTCAGCTTACCACTAAGATCGTTGCACTTCATATAATGTCTAGCAGAATCAATAGCAGCCTCAATCTTCTGCGGATTATGTGCGTAATCGTCTACGATGATTGTATTATTAAACTTACCAAGCACAGTGAACCTCTTCTGTATTCCTTGGAAGTTATCAAACACGCTCGATACTCTCTGAGACTTCTGTCTTAGAATACTCCCAACGGCAAAACAACTCACGGCGTTCAAAACGTTGCACTTACCATACATATTCCTAATAAACACATCTCTCGTCAAAGAGCCTCTCCTGTTGTCGTGTAAATCGAATACAATCCCATCTCTCTCATATCTTATATTATCACCATAAAAATCTGCATTACTATCTCTTATGCTATAAGTTAATAGCTTACTATTCTTACCTATCTTCTTCGCTATACTACGACATATATCACTATCAATACACAAAACAACGCCGTCTTTTTTAAGAGCCTTAAGGGCAAATTTCAGGAAATAATACTCTATATTCTCGTTGTTCTTGTAAAACTCCATGTGCTCCGGATCTATGCTCGTTATAACCGCTATACTGACCGGCATCCCTATAAAACT
>CALCWF010000081.1 GCA_937906355.1 uncultured Rickettsiales bacterium | reverse complement strand
CACTTGCTGTATGCGTGCCACCTCGTCGTTACCAAACCAGTAAGGTGTCTTCTGCACCTTCAGCTCGTGTAGCACCTGGGCATAAAGCTGCTCGTAGTCGATGGGCGACAGGTTGTCGATGAGGCTTCCCTTGGCCAGGTGCAGGCACAGGTAGCGACGGCTTCCGGTAGGGTCGCATAGGGGATGCTCGTCATTAGTCGTAGCCAGGAAGGAAGCGTAGCGTTGGCGGTCGGCCTGGCACTTGCCGAAGATGGGACGTCCGTTCACCCTCACCTTCGAGAGCGTCTGCTTCAGCCTGCCTTGTTGCGAGTTGCCCATGTTGGCAAACTCATCGATGTTGACCAACAAATTGTGTGTCAGAGCCATCTCGCTGTCAAACTTGTTGCCGAAGTTTATGTGGTCAAGGTAGTACTGGCGAAGATGCTTGGGTAGGATGCGCAAGGCGAACGTAGACTTGCCACATCCCTGATGGCCGATGAGCACAGGTACGCACTCGTTGCCATGCAGCATGTCCATGCCCAGCCAGTGAGCCACGGCCGATCGTAGCCACGTGGCACACCATCCAAGCTGCTCGCTCGTAAGGCCTGGCAGTCGGCCAAAGAGGTTTGCCACGTGGTTGCGGCCATCCCATTTGGGCAGGTTCTCAAGGTAGTCCTTGATGGGGTCGAAGAGGGGAGTAGCATCGCTATTTACATACTCCTCCACATCCTGGCGGGGCGACTTGTCTCCGCCCACACCCTCCTTCTTGGCATGGCGCACTATGCTGTTCATCGCCTCGGGGGTGACTGGCTTCCACTCGCCCTCTCCCTTTTGATGGAGTTGGCAGGTGTTTCTCATTTCCACTTTTCCGTTCAGCATGTTGCGACGGAACTCATAGTTCTCACTCAGGAAGCTTTCTACCTCGTAGACTGCTGCCTGCTTCTCGGTCATTGCCTGCAATGCCGAGGTGTTGTTACCGTTAAAATCTTTCATTGTGTGCTTTTATATTTTGTAAGTTTTACATTCGTTCTTGCGACTTCGTCGGGTGAACTCTGGTGAAGAGCATTTTAAGACTCTTCACCTTTGTATCGAGCAATATATCTGCTTGTTATACCGTGTTGGTGAAGAGTGAAGAGTCATGCCCCGAATTCTCCCTCGCTCGGGAGAGCTTCACTCTTTTGTCGTTCATCCTTTCCGATTCGCTGGTGCAAAGATACAATGAAAGGCTGCAACTAAGCAACTTTTCCGTGCGGCTCACCTGTCCTTTCCTTCACAACACGGAACAAACAGATGCAAACCCGGAAAAGAGCACGGAAAAATACAATTTGGCATACATGATATTGCATGTTGTTTGTCGTTTTACGATTTATGTTCGTTTGTAAACTACAATACGAAGATACTTGATTGATTATATAGCGCAAAAGACAAAAACACGTTTATTTTCTTTTTTCAGTTCGTCAATTCTCGCGATCGAACTCTCAGTCATCTTGAAATCAGATAAAAAATTGTATTTCATACAGCTATCGTCTTTACAGCCCTCATCTTATAAATGATAGATAATCGAATTATATTATGCAAGTTGCAAGTCTACGTCATAGCTAGCCACACCGAACTCTTTATGCTCGACTCTCCTCATACCTCCTTAGCAAGATCGTCGTCCTTCAAAAATTCTGGAACTATCAATTTCCCATACTTTTTCGTAACCTTATTATTAGTCTCGTCTCGCTTCTTGCTTATGAACTCTTTCTTCTCTTCGTTCGTCGAAACGCACGAAGTCAGGAAAACACACGACGCAAATATTAAAAATAAAAAACGCATCAAAGATACATCACGTATCATTCTACGCACAACATCGACAAACATGCGAGATGCCCTACCAGAAAAGGAATCAGTATTAATTATCATTCTATTTTTCATGCGAAAAGTATCGACAAAATTCTATATGTAAAACAAAAGGAAACTTGTATTGCGAAATTATCATCAATAATTATATTCTTAGAAACAAGTTCGGTCGTAGCCGCTACGAATAGAGATATAACTAGAAATAATACGTTGAATTGTATCGTATGGACAGGAAATATATAATTCACATACACAGCAACTACCGCAAGACCTGACAAAATAAAAGCAATATAACCTTCAAGCGTTTTACCACACAGCTTTATACGCCCACAACTACATCCAACTATCGAAGCACACGCATCGCAGACTATCAAAATCGACGCTCCTAACGAAACTATATACTTATCGCACGATGAATATGTAATCATGAAACCAATAAATAGCCAAGACATCCCGCATAGTTGTCCGTGCGTCAGCTCGTGTTGTCTCAACAGTTGAGTTAGCATCGTTCCTCTCGGGATCTTTTTTATAAATAGAAACCAATTATTGTAATCTATGACGACAAACGGCAACGTAAACAGGGCGACGCATAAAAGAACGATTTTCTGTTCGCCGAATAACGCTATAAATGGGAAAATAAAACCGATCAGATGAAAAATCTTACGCCTAAGTTCCATCCTCCGAGACTCACCGCTCGCTACAAGCGAGCGATGTTCACTTTTTGCAAAGTTCAAAAAATTCGTCAATACAGCCTTACTTTTGTTTATGCCACTCTTATCACGAAATCCTTTTGCGAGCATTAAAACACCACCCATTTCGACCTTCGACTTCTTCTTGTTTTCCCGAATTGTATTTGTATTAATTCTTTTTTTTTTATTCTTCTTATCTTTCATAAGACGCCCATCCTCCATAGATGCAGATAGAGAGTAAAGATTCGAAATTAAAAAACAACACTTTTAGTATAAATCATTGTATATATATGTATATGTAAATATAATATTATTACATACATATATTATATCTCTATTATATCTCTTTGAAGAGGTTGCCTAAAACAAGCCTGTTATTCATCTAATCATTCGTCATATATCACACATTTTTGCAAATGGAACTTTTTAGAAAAGATGATATTGCCTTCGCGACAACGTCAATTGGACGTGCTTTGTCTTCCCTCTGCATTACAGTGATTGCCCTATTTATCTTATCCAATTGTGCGTCAATCAATTTTTGATTACTTAACAATGTATATACAGTTTTAGCTAGATTCTCTGTATTTGCATCACCTTGTACGAGTTCCGGAATGACCATTTCACCGAGTGTTATATTGAATAAATTTATAAGTTTAGTTTTCGAAAATATCTTGGCAAATAGATATGTAATCATCGACGTCTTATAATACGTTATCATTGTCGTTCCGAGTGCACCAATCTCGATGTTATTCGTCCCACTCTTTGCTATGACGATCTGACACTCCTGTATCGATCTTTTCTTCTCGTCCTCTTTGTAGACTACTTTCACATTTTTTATACCACTCACCGCATTCTTTATATTCTCGTATGTATCAACTGTTGCAAATATGACAAATTTATAACCATTGTCGATCATCGATAATCTCATTATCGTAGATATAATTAGGTTCTTATGTCTATTTATTTCGCTAATTCTACTACCAATTGTTATACCAATAAGATTCTTATCTTTCTTTATATCACTATCACGAGATTGAAAAGTAGCAGGATAACCTACGAACGTAGTCAGAAACTCGTTTCGTCCTAGTCTTTCGAAGGGTCTAAAAAACTTTCCCTCGAACGGTAGAAGATAGAACAAACGATTATAGTACTTAGATAGTATTCTCGCACGCCACGACCAATAGGCCCAGACAGTCGGAGCGACTATATGCCAAAACTTTATATCCATATCTCTGCGTTTATCGTTGATAACTTCATTCTTCGTTTCCACGCCATTGCTATCAACAGAATGTTCCTCGTCGAAAGACTTACGACTATCTGTCTTCACGACATCAATACAATCTATACTCGTGCCTGTAGGAAAATTCTTACGTAATATACTCTTAACTTTCTTCGCTACGCGAATGCTAAAATCATATGCATCAACAGATATTACTATATCTGGTCGTGTTTTAACTATCGTTCGAGCTGTAAAATTTATTCTATCGATAATATGCGGTATACGTGACAATATATCACCTATGCCGATTACAGAAATATCATGCAGAGGGAATATTTGTCTAACGCTGAATCTCTTGGCGGTCTCGTCGTCAACTATTCCTAATAGTTCGATATCACTTATATCGTCGATTGAATTATTTGTAAATAATTTATCTAAAATCTGATTAATTATATTACTGCCAGATTTCTCACCAGATATGAGAAAAACTCTCTTTTTCATAAGAAAACAACATCTAAACTATAAAACTAAAACTTTATAGTAAATAGTAAATAAAATAGTAAATAAAGACGACACCACAAGAAACTATCGAAAACTATCAATATATACATAAATTACATATACATATCAATCAAATTCGACAAGATGTCCTTATCGTTAATTCTCATTTTCTCTCTACACGCTTTGAATATTTTCAACATCTTACCCTTCGTGACGACATTATAATTCGAATATTTAACTATATCAGCAATCTCCATTTGGATCGATACATCGGGTTGACTCGTGAACAGTGTATTTTTCCTCAAACTATTCACACTGTCGTATCTTCTTCTATCATCTAAGTCCGCATCGTCGTCTTCGTTATTCTTCAAAAGAATATCATTCTCCGTCTTATCTATTAACAATTTATATTTAAAATTTTCCATTGATATAAGTTCCGCTATGTTGTTACTAAGTATGTATTTATTCCCATCACTCTTACCACTGAAATTATATGTATACATACTTCTATGAAACTTTTCCGCAAAAGCAACACTCAACATCGTTCCACACTTTATATCTCTCGCACGCCCAACAAACACTGCATTACTGATACCAACAATAATACGATTACGATGAGCGAAAAAGCTCCGCTCTACTTTTGTGTTATACGGATATTCGGACAATATTAACCCGCCCATCTCTAGTATCTTATCGACCAAGAACTCATGACCACGAGAATAACATCTTTCGATTCCGCACGGCATAACGGAAATAGTGCCTTTTTCAAGACTCTGTGCGTGTGCTATACAATCGGTTCCGTCTGCAAGTCCAGAAATCACGGCAAAACCAACACTCACAATTTCATCAACGACTGCCCTTATAATCGAAAAATCTTCGCTTTCAGTTTTTCTAGAACCTACGACGGCTATCGATGGTATATCCAATGTATTCAAATCGCCTCTCGCCGTGAACAGAACCGGTGCGTTGCTAACTCGTTTTAACAAAATAGGATACTTCGTATCATCAATTGATAAAAAATTGTATCCTTTATGCAACATCACATCTAATTCGTCTCTCGCACAATCTATATTTAACGATACTTTACCCGCTATTTTGTCGTATAGACGATTAAAATCATTTCTAAAAGCTAGCCATAATACCTTCTTAAATTCATTGCTTAGATTACATCTAAGAAAAGCTATCATTTTATCTGTTAGCATAGAAAACAATTAAAATAATAAATACGATAACAGCATTATATATTTAATAAAAAATAAATAATACTAAATATTTTTCAACTTTTAATTTATTATTGTCGGTGCTCTTTTCTTTCTTCTTCTCTTTTTATTCTTCCTTTTTCTCTTCCTTTCCCACGGTTTTTCAGTCCGAGTGATTCATTTGACTATTTTTTGTTCTTAAAATAACTATTCTGGTATTTACTCGTATCCTCTTTCAGTTTGTCCTCCTTTTGCTTTTGCATTGTATCGTATATTCTCTGTTTTTCCTCCTCTTTTTTTATTTCTCTTTCTATCCGCTTTCTATCCTCTTCCGTAGCAGTATTCAATTCTTGTTCGAGTTTATTCTTTCTTGCGCTGTCTTCCTTCGCAAGTTTACTGATTTTGTCGACCATTGCCCTATCCTTAAACATCGCTTGTTCTGCTTTCTTCATATCATCTTCGAGAGTTTTTTGTTCAATAGCTTTTTCATCTACGATATTTTGTCCGCCGAAATTGTCCTCGAGACCTACGTTATTTGTCTTTATTCCCATGTCGTTGCTTTCAAGACCTACATTATTCGTCTTTATTCCCATGTCGTTGCTCTGTAAGCCGGCACCACCGGTTCTTCGAGAACTGGCATCACTCTGCTCGTTAAAGTTCTCTTCGCCACT
>CALCWF010000080.1 GCA_937906355.1 uncultured Rickettsiales bacterium | reverse complement strand
ATTTTAATTTTGTTATATCTACCCATCTCCTGTAAGTTGCCGTCTATATAAAAATGAGGAATCTTCGTATTTTCGGCACTACTGTATTTAGTGCTTTTAGTTCCGTCGTCAATAGTAATACCAGTAGTATCACTACTACCAGTTATCGCGTCCGTAGTCGTTCTATCGCTATTATAAATATCATTCACACTATCTTTCTGCTTTTGATTTTCTCCTTTTGAACCATCAACAATGTCGTCTCTATTCGTAGAATTTTTACCACCAGACTTAGACACGTATCTTTTAGGCTCGACCTTCTTTCTAACTCTATTACCATACTTATCATATCTACTGTCAATAACTTGATACTTTCTCTTCTCTTCTTTTTTGTGTATAATGGCAAATAACAGTCTTTTGACGCTATCGAATGCACTCTTATCCTTCGTTATCTCCTTTCGACCAACAACGCCAATAACTTCATCTTTCTTTTTGTCATCGTTGATCATCAGTTTCGCATTCTGCTTCTTGTTTTTATTTTTTAAATCTGATGGACTTTCAAACTTAGCATTCTTTCCACGTTTGACAACAAAGTATTCATCGCCACTAATATTGGCATTGCTAGACGATAACCGTAAATCCGGTTTGCTCACTGCCCTACTACGTCCACCGTTTTGAGTCTTCTCGTCGTTCGTATTCTTACTAGGAATAGTGCCGTTTCTATTTTTTTCATTAGAACTATCACTGCCATTGTCATCATGATTACCAACCGTAGCGATCTGTTTCGTTTTTATCGTATCACTCGTGCCGTCGTCATCAGTTTTCATCTTACTCTCTCTTGCTAATTGTTTTAGACTCTCGTCGTCAAGCTCGACTACCTCCGGATTCCTTCGTTCAACCTCATCAGCGAGCCACGAATTAATCGAGCCAAGTAAAGTATTTTTCTTCTTCGACGTATGCTGTATTCTCTCCCTCTCGGTTGAAGGTAGCCAGTTATTCTCATTAGTCATATATAGATAATCTTCTAACGTTATATAGTCTATATCTATATAATTCGAGTCGTGTGTTCTCCTTAAATGTTCGTTTCTATCGTCCAAATACTTAGAATACGAACTCAATAAAGTCGCCAATAACGTAAACATAACTGTCGATAGAGCTATCATAAAGTCGTTTCTGTTGAAGAATTTA
>CALCWF010000079.1 GCA_937906355.1 uncultured Rickettsiales bacterium | reverse complement strand
TTAAATGCTTCAAAGGAGTTAGAGTTTAAAGATAATCTAGATGAGGATGTCAAACACGGCGTCAATATAGTGAAAAAAGCTTTAAAAGCTCCAATTATTAAGATTCTTGATAACGCCGGTCTAGATACTTTCGATATAATAACAAAAATTTCTGACAAGAAAGATAAGAATTATGGTTTCGATGCTCGTAAAGAAGAGTTCGTTGACATGATTAAGGGCGGAGTCGTCGACCCTGCTAAGGTTGTTCGTATGGCAATTCAAAATGCCGCATCTGTTGCGGGATTGATCATAACAACCGAGGCTACTATATTTGATGAACAAAAGAAAGAGGAATGCAACTGTGGTCGTGCCGGTGGTATGCCACAAATGGGCGATGGAATGGATTACTAATTCATTTCGTCAAGTCTTTAAATTATCGAAAAGATGGTAAAACTAAATGAATAAAACATCATCTTCTATGGAAATTTGTTTTATCAGCAAGGCGGACACTCAAATTCAATAGGCACAGAAGTGCAATCGCTAAGCATTCAATTCAATAATTCTCTTATCAAGTCATTTCAAGCTATTCTAATAGAATAGAAATGTTTACATAAAATTAAAAAACTACTCTTGCTTTTAATACGCCGTGTTTAGACATTTTCTTTGTATTCATTAAAGGACAGGTGGTCGAGTGGTTGAAGGCACTGGTCTCGAAAACCGGCATACGATTATATCGTATCGAGGGTTCGAATCCCTCTCTGTCCGCCACTCTTACAAATCAATGATTGATATAATCGATGTAGGCAAATAGAAAATAATGTATATATGGAATGCAGTAATTCATGTAGCAATAACCGTAATCCGCAAATACAATATAATAAACAATACTAAAAACCAACAAGTGAAAATTGAAATCTATATATTGTTGTTGACGGAATATTCGCCATACTAATGTTATTTCGAGAAACAAGAAAACCTACTTGAATGCAACTAATTATATAGTATATACCGGCGTTAAAATTAATAAGCCCACGTTTAGTGACGCTAGCCGGCTCGTTTGAACCATTTATATTATAATTGACGTTAGCTAATAATTTCAGTTTTTTTGTCGGCATAATCGACATATTTAATCTCACTATTTGCAACGGTTGCTGAAAGATAGTAGCATTTTTAGAGAATGTATTGTAATTCGCAGTAAGTGTAATATATCGATTGTTATACGACATTTCGATACCAGCCATTCGTATCTCTTTATTATGAACGTCGTAATTAAAATATCCATTTTGTGAAAAATTATATATATTAATACCAAGATGTCCCATTATATCAGACATAGAACGACGAAAGCCTGTGAATTCCGCTAATATATCCTCGTCAATTGCATTACTAAAACGTGCATTCTGTGCTATACCGCCAGTTATTTCAATCTTCTTACTAACTTTGTGCGTAAAATCTACACCATATACAGCAGAACCACCAGTATCATATACGCCGTAGCCGTCGCTCTGCGTAAGATTAAAGGCATTATAGTAATTCATCTGCATTCCAATATTATCCTCCGCGGGCACGAGTATATCTCTACCATGATTTGGCGAGTATCTAACGGCAAATTTTGGTGTCACTATTGTTTTTCCAAATATAGAATCTAATACTACGGCATGCTCCGCCTGTATTTTGTTGAAGTTTAAGGCTCCAATTTTATCAAATTTCCCGTCAGGAGTTCCATAATACTTATTCTTCAAGAAATTCAAATAGTTTCCATAGTAATATATCAATGGCTGTTGTTCATATTGTCCCGGTGCATAACTTTCACCACTTATATCGTTGAAGTCTACGTGATTATACTGTACTCTAATCATAGAATCGAAAGTTATTTTTGTTCCAGATTTTAAGAAATAAGGAAGATGATAACCACCGTCTATACCGGCTACTCCAGATGTAAAGCCCTCTTGACGATTCAAATAATATGCCTTACTTTTTACGTAAAAATTACCTCCTAGCTTATCCTTTTTGAAATTATAGTCTGCACGCAAAATAGGATATGCCACTGGTGTAGTTTTTGTATCTATGTTTAATAGACGTGATTGATAGTTATATACTTCTGCCGAGATGTAGCGATCTTCTGTTACATCGAATAAATGAAATTTGTTTGTTTGAATCTGTCTGAAATCATACTTATACATATACATCATGTTCTTATCTGAAGCGTAATTCTGGTCTATATGTAAAAAAGTTGTATTCGATAGTTTCATGTATGCCTTAAAGTCAGCAATCCAGCGCATTCCTTTTACTATATCGCCATTTCTCACGCGTCCCTGCCCTGTTTTATCGTCGACTAATTGCGTAGGATCCGTCACCATTGCAGAGAGAGAGTAGAAATTCTCATAACCATATTTATTCGAAACAAGATGTCTGAAAGTAAACTGCGTTGTATTTGCACGATATTTGTTAATATCGCCTAGACGTTGAGCCGGATCCTCCATATACGGAGCTTTCTTTATGTCAAAATATTGACTCCTACTGATTATAAAGTCCATATTTGGACTGATTTTCCAGTAGAACGGAATCTCTAATCCAAATTGACGTGATCCGAATAATTTCATCTGTGGCGTCAAAAAACCACTATCGCCACTATCGTCTGCATGAAAAGTAAATTTTGGTATATACAGAAAAGTAAGACCTAATAATCTGAGTCTTAACTTTTCAAAAGTTACGCTATTGTTTGTCTTATCAAAAAGCATTTTCCCCGTTTGCATTGACAAAATTGTCTTTTTGATTTTCTCGTGCATTTTATCGTCATCTTCGCCTGTTGCATTTTGTTCTGTTGGTTTTTCTAAAATCTCTTCCTCTGTCTTCATGTCAGGAAAACTGTGTTTTCTATTTCTCTCCACATTCTCGTCTAGGAAAATTTTGCATGGGCAGATACTCGTATTTGTTAAACTATAAAATTCCTCTGTTTTATCTATTTGCGTAGAATATAACTCGGTGTGTTGGTATTTTTGTCCCGGAAAGATATGAGCGTTCTTTATCCAACCGGTTCCATTATTCTCGTTTTCAAATATTTCCTTTGCATATATTATATCATCGTTTTTTGTTCGAACTCTGACCCAATTATTAACATTAAAAATATACTTCTCACTAGATCCGTGTTTATTTCGACTATCGTCATCTTTGTTATCATCGATATTACTACAACTTGCAACATTGCCATGTTTATTGTATTGTTTATTTTTAGAATCGGAACGTGGGGTGCTGGTAAGTTTTATAGCTTTAACTTCGTCTGCATTTATGAGTGCGTCTGTTTTTCTAACTATAACGTGTCCCTTAGCGTAAAAACGATTTTCTCCCGACTTAATATAGTCCGCCTCTACGAAAGTTTCTTTATCTTTGATATCATCCGCAGCAACATCTTCAATCACGCAGCACGACAATAATAGAGAAAATAATAGAATTGTAATTTTTCGTGACATCACGTATATCATGTTTCAAAGAGAATAAAATATCGTTCGTATCACTATGCGTATATAGCGTATCGATCTCTATTATTATAATATTCAAACATAGAATTATAATTTACTAATATAAAAGTTCAAATCAGTTCATCTATCAATGAAAAGATCTACAAATCTCCACTGGTTAAGCAACGGACGGCAAATCAAAAATATTGCGAGAAGCATGCTCCCAAAATAATGAATAAAATTGCAATGAGTAATATAACATTTAAAACAATATTATTCGCGTTTTTATTACTATTTAAAACATTATTCGCATTTTTATTAAAACCATTATTACGTATTCATATAATAGAAAATAATTTATTATCAAAATATCTTTAACGGGTAAGATTTTATCGCCTTTCCTGCTGGAAAGAATTTTTTTAATAAAATTGAAGCACGCAAATATATCAATCGCAAAACCAATAATCACAATCGCCTGCCACAAGACATTATCTGCTGTATTTAAAATACCGCTTAATACAAACCATTTCGACATAAAAACAAGCGAAAACGGCATGCCAGATATTAAGAATAAAAGTATCACAAATAACAATTTATAGCACGTATTTGATATACAACATATATCTGATTTCTTAAAATCAGAAATACCCGTTTGCGTTCGTGCATTGTGTAATAACGCCAGCAGACAAACCTTTATCACTGTATGTGAAGTGAGCGATAAAATTAGACCACTGATAACCAGATTGTTCATCAGATACGGCAAACAAAAGGCAAAGAACGACGTTTGGGCAAATGAAAGGGCAACTATAAAATTCAAAACAGACGCAGAAAAAAGAGCCACTGTATTGAAAAACAAAAATCCAACTCCGCCAAATAGCTTTAAAAGCAAGTTTAAATACTCATTATTTGCAATAATATCACTTCCAAATAAAATGATTATTATTTTTATAATAAAATATTGATATACGATCGATGTCGTCCCAGACGACATTATTAGATAATTTGTCGGCAAGCATTTATATATCTTATATAGTATGCTATGGAGTGGATATATACCGATCTTGAACATCAT
>CALCWF010000078.1 GCA_937906355.1 uncultured Rickettsiales bacterium | reverse complement strand
CTCTTCTTGCTCGTTTCTTCACTGCTCACAGTTTTTAAACTATCGTCCTTCTTACCACCATTCTTGGTATTTTTCACATTGTCATCATCAGTCTTACTTGATGCCTTATCGACACCTTTACTTTTCTTACTATCTACCTTTTCCTTCTCTTTAGTACCTTTAGCTACCTTCTCTTTGCTATCACTTGATTGTTCTGCACTATTATTAGCGTCTTTACTATCGCTGTTCTTATTAGAATTGACATTATCATTCTTTTTCATGATGCTCGATACATCGAAGCCAACGTCCTTCATATTATCTTGCATGCCTTTTGATATCGCCTTTGCAAATTCACTACAAAAGAACTTCACAACATTAACATTATCGTCGTTCGATGCAATAGGATACATCACATTATCCACACTTGCGTTAGTATCGAGCAATGCTATCGTTGGAATTCCTATAACTGTCGCCTCCTTTATCGCCAAGTAATCGACCTTCGTATGAAACACTATCACTAAGTCTGGACGTCCTCTAAGATTCATCAATCCGCCAAAACTTGCCATAAGCTTATCCCTCTTCTTCGTAACCGTCAATATCTCCTTTTTCGAGAGTCCAGTGTCCGTATTTTCAAGTAGTCTATTATACGACATTAGCGTTTTTATAGACTTCGACACGGTATACCAATTCGTCAAAATGCCACCAAGCCATCTATCGGTAACATAAAACTGTCCGCACTTCTCGGCATACTCCTTAATAATCGGAGCAACCTGCAAAGCTGTCCCAACAAATAACACTTTCTTATTCATTCTTCCATAATTATAGCAAACATTCAATGCACGTACAGCACCGGCGTATGTTTTACGAACATCGATTACACTGATACCGTTCTTCACGCCAAAAACGTAATCTCTCATCTTCGGATTCAATGCTTTAACGTTATGACCAAAATGTGTCTTTATATCAATCAAATCTTGAATCGTGAAATCAATCTTATATTCATTATCTACCATAATACGGCGTCTATTATCTTCGAGCAACGATTTAATTTGCAAGTTTTTTTTAAGTATCGAGTTCGAAAATATATCAAAAAACACATCGTCGAAAATACACAAATCATAGTTCATTAAAAACGTCGACGCACCCTCTCTTCTCTCTGGCAAACAACAAACAATCAACCAGCGATTCGTCTTATCAAGAAGCGTCTTATACATAACAGCTCAGCTATAATCTTAAATAACGCAACAATAGCTACGCTTCCTC
>CALCWF010000077.1 GCA_937906355.1 uncultured Rickettsiales bacterium | reverse complement strand
CGCCGATCACAATCGGAGGACAAGATTTGAAGATAGTTAGTGAGGCACGTTTTAGATACGAGAGAGGCGTAGATCCTGATAGAACGGAAGAAATGCTTAATCTTGCGACTACTATTATATTGGAGCTATGTGGTGGTGTAGCGAGCGATGTCGTGTGCGACGGTGAAGTTGCGAAGAATAAGATCATTGAATACGATCTTGAGTTGACGAGTAGACTTTTAGGTTTTAGTATCTCGAAGAAGAGAATTATCGAGATCTTGAGAAAGCTTCATTTTGATGTTAGTGAGCGATGTTGTAGATTATCGAATATACTATATAAGTTTTTATCTTTTCTTTTTTTGAAGAAGAAAAAGAGTTGCGATAGTAATGGCGTCGTATGTGGTAAATTACGAGTAGTTGTTCCGAGATTTCGTCATGACGTAGATGTTCCGGAGAATATAGTTAGTGAATTAGCTCGAATAGAAGGATATGAAAATATTCCTAGTTTAGCACTAGGCGGTGATTATGAATACAGTAGGCAAAGGTTCAGTGTCAAGACGAACGGCACGACTGACAACTTTTATGAGATCGGTTTGAAGTCTAAGAGATTCTTAGCGAGTCGTGGACTTACTGAATGTGTTTCTATGTCGTTCGTCGATGAGAGAAAGGCGAAATTATTTGCGTCGATAGATGATAAATTACGATTAGCGAATCCTATATCGAGCGATTTAGATTACATGCGTCCAAATTTACTTGTAAGTTTACTTGGTGTAATTGATAGAAATGAGAGTTCGATTATTGAGAATCAGCTTGCGTTCTTCGAGGAGGGATTGATATTTGATTCAGTAGAGAAAGCCGGACAACGTAAATCGATTGCTGGTGTATACTGTGGCAATGCACTACGAAACGATTATTTTAAAGAAGTTCGTGAGTATGATATTTTTGACGCGAAGGCGACGTTATTTGAATTACTTAAACAGGTTTATTGCGTGAATACAAAGAAGTTAGAGATAAGAAAATGTGATGCGAAGAATGTGCCTTATGTTCATCCTACGCGTTCGTTTGATTTAGACAAAAGAGTGGACGATTCTTACGTTACGATAGCGAGATTCGGAGAAGTGAGCCCACTTGTTTTATCAGCTTTTGGTATAAAGCATCGTGTTTGCTTTTTTGAGGTATTTTATGATAAAATAGTTAACGAAGACAGTGGTTCGATTGTAAAAAAGTCGAGATTTGGTGATAACAGCAATATTCAACCAGTTGTTCGTGATATGGATTTTATAGTTGATGATTCCGTTCCAGTAGCATTGCTTTTGAACGCTTATAGAGATAATAATTGCATCATTAGTGATATAAGTGTGATTGATATATACAAGATATCGGAGAGTAAGAAGTCGGTTGCTTTAAGATATACATTTTCTCCAAAGGAGCAGATAGATAACGACAAGATTAACGAGTTG
>CALCWF010000076.1 GCA_937906355.1 uncultured Rickettsiales bacterium | reverse complement strand
TATAGCGATAGATCTGGAAAGTATCAATGTCAACGCGGTATTACGTTGCCTAAGGTGTAGTATTGTCTTCGACTGTCTTTTACTTTTTCTCCTATTCTTATTCTATCAAGTGTAAAGACTGCATGCGGTCGCATGGCTTTCTGTAAAATTAGTAGCGATGACAAGACAATGATAATATTTGCTTGATAATAAATATCGAATTGTATAGCTACTGCATGCAACTATATGTCAAATAGCAATAGCTTCAAATCACAACTTAACGACAAAAGTAATACAAAAAGACGTTTTACAAACGATAGAAGCAGAAATGATAGTAATAGTAGATTCAAGAAAAGATTCAATAGACACGAAAGATCGGAATCTAGTGACAGAAAAGATAGAATCGCCAAGAGACTGTCTATGATAGGTATTGCAAGTAGACGCGACGCAGAGAAACTCGTTATAGACGGAAAGGTTAGAATCAATGGAATAGAATGTAAAGATCTATCGTTTATGGTCGGATACGACGATAGAATATCCGTCAACGGGAAGGAGATAGTAAATAAGCCTATCAGAACGAAAATTTTTTTAATGAATAAACCAGCAGGATGCGTGACTACAAACAACGATCCACAGGGGAGAAAAACTATTTTTGAGCTAATACCAAGTAAATTTGGACGCCTGATGAGCGTCGGTAGATTAGATATGAATACCGAGGGTATCATATTACTCACAAATAACGGTGAACTCGCTAGACTGCTAGAAATGCCCGCAACCGCTTTGAAGAGAGTATACTTCGCAAAAGTTGTCGGTGATATAAACGAAAAGACATTAAGTAGTCTTAAAGATCTCAGAAAAGGTATAAAAATAGAAGGAGTCGAGTATGGAAAAATGATAGTAGATGTAGAAAATAACGATAAGGTAAAAGCTGTACTCAGAATAGTAATATTCGAGGGAAAGAATAACGAGATTCGGCGTATAATGTGGCACTTCGGTCTAAAAGTTGTCAAGCTCATGAGAGTTCAATATGGCACGTTTAAACTCTGCGGTCTACCTTCTGGATGCGTTAAGGAAAGCCATTTTAAATTGAATATCAGAGAACTCGAACGTCGAGCATATGAGAATATCAAAAGATATAATGCAAAAAAGGGACAAAAAGACAAGACAGAAGAAGACGAAGACGTAGAAGAAACAACCATAGGATGCACGACAGACACGACAGATACAGAAGACTACACAAGAAAAGACGACGTAAATAATGTGAAGAATGTAGATAAAAAAGATAAGTCTGACAGTAAAAATAAAGCCACCAAAATAGATGGTAAAATTATCAAAAACACAAAAAATACTATTAGTAGTGAGAAAACCAAAACAATAAGTAAACAAAATAGCGACGTGAAGTGAAAAGAGTAAAAAAAACGAAAATAAAATAAAAAGAGAGGAAAAGAACAAAATTTTTAAAAAAGATAAATGAGAATAGTAGTATATCAAATTCCAGAAAAAGAGGAAGTAGTCTACAATCTAGGACATTTGCTCGAAAAATTATGCACACGGAAGATTGGCATTTTGTGCGATAAAAATAATATAAACGAACTTGATAAAGGACTATGGACGTTCTCGACAAATGCGTTCGTGCCACATGAAATTGCGACTATCGAAGATAATGACGCCGTCGATACAATAAACAACATCAATAGCGACAATGATATGCAACCAGTGCTGTTATCGGACGACATAAATGCAATTTGTCGAGATATCGTATGCGTGCTAAAAGAAGACGACTTGAAGTTAGCATTAAATTTCAACTACGCCAATTCAAAAAAAATGGGTCGTATTAACGACGTAATATACATGACAAAAGAAAATATTAATATAGACTCCTTAAAAGAGATGATCGAGTCAAAAAACACCGCGACAAACGATGAAAATAGTCCAAACAATAATGTTCTCGTAATATACAAAAAGGATAACGGAAAATGGAAAGAACTATAAAAGCAACTACCTCAATGAAGAAGAGATTGTAAATGAGATCGGGAATCGTAAATCGTAAATTTATAAATTAAATAAATCACGGTATAATGTCTAGGACTTTCTCTCCTAGAGCGTCGTCTGGTGTTATCGTATTAGATGTCAATTCGTTGAAATAAGGTATCTTACTAAGAACATCGTAATCGCCTTCCGTCAAAGGAGCTCCGACCGAATGGGGCAAAGCATCGTCTATGCCGACTATTTGTATCTCTTCTATACTATCAACATACCATTTATCATTGTAAAGAGTAAGACCAGGCAGATCGTTAAAAACGGGTATATTCTTTGTTTCAGAGTTTAATGTTTGGTATTCGAATCCCGAACTACCAACACCAATATTAAGTCCAATATCATTGGTATGGAACATTTTACCGACACTTTCAAGACTAGAAGGAAATGCGTTTTTAAAATCATCGCCAAACATAAAATAATCATTCTTCTCAAAGATCGTATTCGATACGACATTGTTA
>CALCWF010000075.1 GCA_937906355.1 uncultured Rickettsiales bacterium | reverse complement strand
GAGTATCTGGAAAAAAAATATCTGGAAGAAATGTTCGCAAGCGACAAATTCGCAGATTGTTTTAGAAAGGCAAATCTATCGTATGAAGACGTAGATAAAACGAGTTCCAACGATATAATAAATCGACTATCTATCGATAGAAATAAAATAAACGATATATGTAATAAGTATAATCTAGATCCATTTAATCCACCTAAAATGCTAGTCTTGTTAGTATTTTTAGATGTAATAGACGATATAAAAGTAGAAGACTTTAAGACGCAATATAAGGCAAATAGAAAGGAGTCGCCGGATGATCTAAAAAAACAATTCAGTATCGTTAGAGAACTGATAGATGCTATCGGTATATATTCGGTGAGTATAGTCGGATACGAAGCTGACGATGTTATCGCGTCGATAGCAAAAGAAGCTACGCTAAAGAACTATAACGTTGTCGTCGTGTCAGCAGATAAAGATCTATGCCAACTGGTAAAAGACAATGAAATATCGGTATACGATCCGACGAAAAAGAAACTCCTCAATGAGGCTGGTGTTATCGAAAAGTTTGGAGTCAAATCAAGTCAAATAGTAGACTATCTATCTATTGTAGGTGATAGTTCGGACAATGTTCATGGAGTAAAAGGTATAGGTCCGAAAGGTGCTGTAAAGTTGATAGAGAAGTACGGCTCAATAGAGGAAATTCTTTCTCATCTGGACGAGATAGATGAAAAAAGTAGCGATAAGATTAGAATGAGTATTGATACGATAAGATTAGCCAAGAGACTTATATCGCTAAAATACGATGCTATAAAGATAGAAGACTTCGATAAGTTCAAGGTGAATATAAATCATCAGACGCTAACAAAATTCATCAAAAAATATGGCTTTAAAAATATAGACGAGCATAGATATAGACATAATTCCGTAGACAATATACACTCATCGATACATAGTGATACACCGGAAGATAGACATAATAAGACGTGCAATACGCACGAAACGCATTTTGAAAAGAAAAATGGTAAAATGAAAAATGCCACAAAAGAGCAAAATATAAAGGATCTGTTCTCGTGATAAGCTTTAATAGCTCAAATAAAATTAATAGTTCTACTCTTCGACTTCTCTTCTTTATCTCTTTTATTCTATGGTGCTATTCATCTCCAAGAGATTACGCATCGAAAATTGACATTTATTTACACTAGATAACTATATGCACGTCGCGGGCGTAGCTCAATGGTAGAGTTCTAGCTTCCCAAGCTAGCTACGCGGGTTCGATTCCCGTCGCCCGCTCTATTTACGTCAAAATACACTCACTTTTACATTATATTAAAACAGTATTATATACTATTATTGCATTGTATTATTGTTTGTTTAAGTTTTTTTAGACTTATCTCAAATTAAGTTACGATGAATCTGGCACTTATTTATTTATCCCTTTTTTGTTTTCTTTCGAGTCTAGATTCGTCAACTGATTCGTTGTTGTATTTGTTTGTGTGTTATTATGATTTATTTCACTCTCACCGCTCTTCTGTGGTTCATTTATCGTCGGTGTGTTTACTGTCGGTGTTTTTTTCTCGTCTCCGGCATTATCGACGCCACTCTTTGCACCTTTTGATTTCGTCATAATTGGAACAGCTACAGCGAAGAGACCTGCAATCGCCAACAAACCGATTGGTGCAATCGTTAAAATACCAGTGAATAAAGGAACGACATTCAAGCTATTTCTACTAAAAAGTCGTGATAGTATCATTCTACCGGTTAGATACATATCTTGCGGTCGAGGCAACAACAATGTGCGTCTTATACTAGACATATCAATAACAATTCGCATGATTATATCAATATATTTTTTATATTCACTATATTAATATTTCAATATCCAGATTGACATCGAGAAAAAATATCATCAATGATGATAAATAAGCCACCAATAATACATTAATGTATATTTCACTTCTCATCTCTGTCGTCTAATATCTTCTCTATAATTCTTATATCACCACTTCCGTTTCGTATAACTTTTATATTACCAGTTTCATTAACAAAGCATAAATCTACAATTGTAGAACTCATTGTCGCTACCAAAACTTTATCATCGTGATAAATACAGTCTACTGATTCTATTATACTCTTATCAATATCTTCAAATTTTGTTGGGGTTTTGAGACCTGATATATTCGCCGATGTCTCGACGAGAGGTGTATCGAAAAAGCTCAGAACCTGTTGACAAAAACTATGTTTAGGTAGACGCACACCTACCGTGCTAACTTCTTTTTTTTTCTTCCGTCTACTATCGTCTCCTTGTATGTCATGCG
>CALCWF010000074.1 GCA_937906355.1 uncultured Rickettsiales bacterium | reverse complement strand
CTTTCTCTTCGCCGTTTCCAGCGTTCCAACCAAGAAGAAGTAAATAATTGAATATCGCATCACTTAGATAACCCTCTTTTTGATAGTCAGACACAGCAACGGCATGTTTTCTTTTTGATAACTTTTTCCCCTGAATATCATATATCAACGGAATATGGGCGAATTGCGGCACAACGACGTCTCTATTTGCTAACGTCTTTATCCCCGTTTCTTTTATAGCCTTATATATCAAAATCTGCTTTGGTGTATTTGCAATATGATCGTCACCTCTTATTACATGTGTGATATTCATATCCATATCATCGACAACAACAGCTAACATATAGGTCGGCGTGTCATTCGAACGCACAAGAACAAAATCATCAAACGTCGAATTATCGAACTCGATGTCCCCTCTTATAAGATCGTGAAAGGCAGTCTTTCCTGCTTGAATATTCAAACGAATTACTGGTTTTACTCCATTTGCAACCGCATCCTTGATAGCGTTCTTCGTGTCTTCGTTATTCAAATTCTTCCATTTATCGCCGTTGTATCTATAATACACACCATCTTTTTCTGCGTCAGCCTTCGCGTTCGCTATATCTTCTACCGTATCGTAGGCGTAATATGCCATACCACTATCAATCAATCTCTTTGCAACTTCAAGATGTCTTTCATAACGACTAGATTGCATAACTATACCTCTATCTGTATGATTGATATTAAGCTCGTCAAGAAAATCGCTATCATGTTCGATTCCAAGCCATTCGAGTCCCTTGATTATTTCATCTATCGCCTCTTGAGAGTTTCTTTGTGTATCCGTATCCTCAATTCTAAACAACATCTTCCCATTATTGTGTCGAGCAAAAAGATAGTTAAATACCGCTGTTCTTGCACCGCCGATGTGAAGCATACCAGTAGGCGACGGAGCGAAGCGAACAATAACCTTATCGTCTACTGTCGAATGTGAATCACTATCAAACTTATTTGATGACATAAATAGTAAGAATACACGAATAAACAGAACTTCGTGTTTTATTTTGCAAGAATTAATAGTATTTCTCAGTGAAATATACAATTCCACGTTAAAAATACTCGAATATTGCGTGCAATTTGCAGAACTATCAGTTGATAGTCGATAGCTCTCTTTTTAAGAACTTGACTTTACTTATTTTAAGTAATACGCAATCGATGTTTAGTTTAAATATCATATTATGCGTATTGGTCTTGTATTCGGTGGTAACACGACCGAAGGAGTGATCTCAAAAATTAGTGCCGCCGGTGTCCGTGGAGCACTAAATAAACTCGGATACGAGGTAGTTGATATCGAATTCGATAAAAACGTTGCGCTACATATACAAGACGCCAACGTTGATGTCGTATTCAATGCTATGCATGGTCAATACGGGGAAGATGGCTGTTTGCAAGGTTTACTTGACATAATGCAAATTCCATACACGCACAGTGGTCGTCTAGCGAGTGCCATCGCAATGAATAAGGTCGTAAGCAAACAAATTTTCAAAAGCATTGGGCTGAAAGTCGCAAATGGAATTGTCGTAACAAAAAACGATCTACACAGTGATAACTGGAAAGATAAAGTAGCTACAAGCAATATAGCTTCCTGCAAAGAGTTTTTCGTTAAACCGGTTCAAGACGGCTCATCCACTGACTCTTTTTTAGTTCAGGATATCAATAATTATTCGTTTAAAACCGTCAATTTCAAAACAACGAACAATCTATTCTTGGTAGAAGAGAGAATCGTTGGACGTGAGGTAGAAGTCGTCGTCTTTGAAGACAAAGCAATTGGAATGATCGAGATTTGTCCAAGAGGAGAATTTTACGATTTTAACGCGAAATACTCAGAAAATGGTGCAATACATAAGCCATTAGAAGTCGATGACGAAATCAAGCAAAATCTGAGTGAATACGCAGAGAGAATACATAATGCAATAGGTCTAAGAAATATATCACGCTCAGAATTTATTCTAACGGGAAACAATGATATTTATGTGCTCGAAGTAAATTCTCATCCCGGTCTCACACCAACATCGATAGTTCCGGAAGTCGCGTTAAAGGCAGGTAAGACGTACGAAGAAGTTGTTGAAATGTTAGTGAAAAATGCCAAATTTGGTTAATTCTAATAGAAAAAGTGCTATAAATTTCATAATCTTCAAGCGAAAGTGGAGGCAATATGTAAAAGTACTGGCATCGGTTATATTCTTCGCTATTCTTGTCTGTGCCGTCATGTTGTGTTTTTCTTACAAGAAGAGGATTGTCAATCTCTACGTCAAGGTAGTCGACAAAGTAAGCAATATATACACAAATCTTTTTGAAACGAATATCAAAAAAATAAACATAAAACTTGATAGCGATACCCTTCTCGAGGAAAGTGAAATACGTCATTTTTTCGAAAAATTTCTATATACATCCGTTAGTAAAGCACAATTGCAAGAAGTAATAAACGATATAATAATACAGAACCCAGTGATAACTAATGTGTACGTGAATAGAATTTTGGCAACAGAGGAATTGAACGTTAATATAAAGGAAAAAAAAATAATCGCTGTACTATTTTCAGACGAATGCTTTAACTCGTTACAAGCATGCAAAAAACAACTAATTACAAGTGATAATATTGTCCATACAGCAAGATTAAAAATGAAAACTCCGTTCTAAAAGTTAGCGGATTATTGAATAACATATTCTTACCAAGAGTCATCGATATACTAAAGAAAAAGAAGATTTTTGACGAGATCGAATATATCAACGTGCATTCAAGCGGACGATTTGACATTATTTTAAAGAATGGTTTAGTTGTAAAACTTCCGTATCGTGAATGGGATAAAGCAATTGACCGTTTCTTCAAACTAGATTTAGAATATCTCTTATCGAAAAATCCGCAGAAAATCGAATACGTAGACATCAGATTGACAGATAAAGTCTTTATCGGTGAGAAAAAATAGTTCGATTAAATTATAAAATAAATTAAATTTTAAAAATTTTCGACTGAAATCTTTTCTATCTACAAAAAATTGTCATAATAGAATAGAGTGCAATTTCTATGCAATATCGCTATTTTTACTTATATTCGCTATTTTAATATATCCTTGTATATAATCATTCTCCGCATTGAAAATGTCCTTCGTTGCACCATGCCAAACGATACGTCCATATCTAAGAACGACTATCCTATCGCTCGTTTGAAGTGCTGAATTTAGATCGTGTGTTATAGTTATCATTGTTGCCTTCGTTCTTCTTCTTGTTTCGTTTATCAAATTATCAATAGTTCTACACACGACGGGGTCGAGGCCAGTCGTTGGTTCGTCAAGCAATATTAACCTTGGTTCCTTTACTATAACTCTCGCCAGTGCTACTCTCCTTTGCATTCCACCTGATACTTCACTCGGTTTCAAATCAATTGCATCACTTGGTATACATAGCTCACTCATCAATTGCAGTGCAACATCTTTCATATCGTGCTGATCCTTGTTTTGTATATATAATTCGTAGAACATTATATTTTGCCATATTGTTAGATGTTCAAAAAGCCCAGAGTATTGGAATAAAAAGCCAACTTGTTTCATTATTTTTTCTCTTTTTCTATCACTTATACCAACAACCTCCTCCCCATCGAATTGAATACTTCCGCCATCGGCATCAAGTAGCATTCCTATTATTCGCATCATCACAGATTTTCCCATCCCACTTTCACCGAGTATAGCAACGCTCTCGCCACTTTTACACTCAAAAGATACATCGTCTAGTATGACTCTATCTTTGAACGATTTCTTTAAATTTTTGATTTTAACTTTTATTCCTCTCACAAAAACAAAATATATACGCACGCTATATTTTATATTAATTAAATACAAGAGAAATTCGTTCACATAGAAGACCGTCTTGCGTCGAGTGTTTTTTTAATACCTTACTGACTGTCTTCTCCTGCGGAAGATATCAAATAAGATCGAAATCTCTAAGCAAGTCGACCTCTCTTTTTGTAAACATAGATAAATCTATCATTTTCTTTTCGAAGCCAACTTTCACAAGAGAAACATTGCGATTACTTTTTCTGTAAAACGAGTTCTCTAATCTTATACCAAACTTCTTAACATCATAAAGACCGGGCTCTATTGTAAATGTCATGCCGTCGCACAGTTTCGTGTGTGCAATTTTACTTTTACTTAGCGACGGAGGAGCTTCATGTACGTTTATTCCTATCCCATGCCCAAGACCGTGAATGAAGGCAAAATCACCAACTTTGTTGTCATTAAAAATACGGTGTGCCATCTCGTTGAGTTCATAGCCATTTTTTGAGTTATCGCCGTATGCATTTAAGAAAACTTTTAATACCAGTGTATAAATCTGCTTCTGCAAATTAGTAGGTTCGCCCTTCACGAAGACTCTTGTCGTATCAGTCGCAAACCCCTCTTCTCCGTAAATACCACAATCAATTAACACAATTGAACCATCTTTCAAAAAAACACTTTTCGAATTTCCGTTATAGTGCGGTAAAGCAGAATTCTTATCTATCGCTACAATCGGCTCGAAGCTCAATGATTTTGCACCGAATTTGTAGAAACATTTTATCAACTTATTTGCAATGTCGTGTTCTGACAAGTTATCATTTTCTTCTATGTATTTTCTCACTTCAAGTAATGCTTTGTCAGATATCTTGAAAGCCTCTTTAAGAGCATCGATCTCTTCCTTCGTTTTGACGCTTTTCATCTTAGCAACTTCAGATTTCCTTTCAAACAGTTTGACTTTATAACAAACATCTTTGTTTTTACCGCCTGCAACACTACCATTGTCGTCGTTTCCTGCACGATGAACTCTTATATCTGATCGCAATAACTGCTTTGATAGTTTTTTAATTAGATTAAAACAGTATATATTAATCATGCTTGGATCGACATCGATAGGAATAATTTGTTTGCACGACATTGTCTCTTTATCGCCAGTCTTACTCTTATTTGAATGCTCTTTTTGTTTTTTATCTTGTTTCGAACTATCTTGTTTCGAACAGATTATTGTTTTTTTAATAACTTTCTTGAAAAAGAGTTTTATATTTTCTTCCATCTCTTCGTCTTTTGTGAAAATATATTGTCGCCCATCAGTATCTATAAATAATCTAGCAAAAACTTTTGACGAATAAGGTCTTGTAAAATCTCTCATTCCGGTAAGATATGAAACTTCTTCAGGAGAAGAGATAATTGTTGCATTTTTTGGAATGAACATTTTCGACTTATTCACTTTTATTTTATTATCGTTATTTAGATCGCGATTCGCCACTCTGTCGATGTATTCATTTAATGGATCGGTATCTATTATTTTTATCTTAATATTTTTTTTCTTAAAAAGTTTCTTGAAGTTTTTCAGTCTGTAAACTGAGTTTTTTTTCGAAAAAATTGCAATCGTGCTATTTTCATAGCTCGATGTACATCCTCTGGAGGCAATGAATTGAATTTGTCAAAGGACAAAGAGGCTGTTATCACATTGAAAGGGATTAGATGGGGAACCACCAATAACCCTCAGACATTGTTGACAGAAAAAAATACGACTTTAGTAAATGGAAAAAATG
>CALCWF010000073.1 GCA_937906355.1 uncultured Rickettsiales bacterium | reverse complement strand
GTAAAAACATCAAATAAAATACAAGCTCACAATGATATGGACGAGAATAACAATGAATCTGGTGTCAACGACGAAAATACCGATAAAGAATTCACAAAAATAGACATCGGTTCTAAAAAATTCGACATCACTTGCAGGCTTGAGAACAACTTCAATAAGTTCACAAATGCTAAGTACGATGAAGTCGCCATCGTTCATTTTAAACGTAAATCATGCGATAAATTAATGACAGACGAGGAAATCGAAGAATACTTCGATAACGGAAACTTTAAACAATCGGTAACGCCGTCAATATTACATAAAATAGCAAAATCGATGCTAAGAGACTTTTATTTCATAATATCCGGAAACTCATCAATAATAGTCTCGCCACACACAATGCAAAATATATACAAAAATAACGCAAAAATAGAACTAAACTCTACTATACATGTAGAAAAAGTATTAGACAAAGATGGTAATAAGATCATTTCGAATAATAAAAATGACTTAAATATTGATTGGTTTAGTCAAAATATAGACTGTCCATCGCCTTATGCGTATACAGATAGAATAATGCTCGAAGAAAAGTCGTATGACTATAAAATAAAGCAGAAAAATGGACAAATCAAAAAGGTGCACGCACAGCGTTCAAACGAGTTAGCAGATAAAAGTCTATCCGTAAATAATATAGATCGTGAAACGGATTTTTTGAATAGAATAAAGGAAGCTTTTGATAATTCCGAAAAAAAGAACGAGGATCAAGTTCTTGTATTCCCGTATACAGATCGTAAGAACCATCACATGCTCGATGTCGTTGTTGCCATAAAAGATGGGAAACCTAATATAACGATAATAAATTCAAACTCACTCGACGTCAACGACGCCATAACAACATATGGTTTATCAATAGCTAATACATTTCAAAGAGCTCTTGAAGTATGCATGCCAGATAAAGCATCAGAAGCATCGTATTTCTTCTATCAAAATAGAACAAAAGACGGAAAACCTACGCAAGTTGGCGGAACATGCGTTACGCATGGACTGTATAACGCTAAGAAAATTATAAAAGATAAAAAGTTCGAAGAATCAGGTCAAAACGTTCACTGGCTAGAAATCTTAATGGAAGCAGAACAAAGAGGCATGGAAACTCTACTGCGAGACGTAGCAAAAGAACAAAACAAATTCATTCAAAAACAAACTCACAAAAAGACTTCTTGTTATAAGACCTCCTGTTATTCGAAAATAGATTCATTTGGACGTAGATTCAAAAAAAAGAATATTGAATCAAAAATAAACTTTGATAAGAAAAAACGAGACGACGCCATATACGCATACAGAAAACACAACAATAATACCAATAAAAGTCATAAATATGCGAGAAATATGCAGGAAACCACACGTATATTCACTGATAACAGGAATCGTTTCGTCAATAAAAACAAATGCACTAAGTGCAATGAGCAGAAATATAATAACAATAAAAAAAACTCTATTTCATACGTCAATAAAAACAGCAGTTTTCGTAGCAACTATCATAGTAAAATTATACCCAAGCATTAACAGTAATAGATAAGGGCGTGAAAACGACAAATCGCTTACACTAAGATATCAGTCGTCAGTTCGTCGAGCGATGTAAATTCGCAAGCCTGTGTACGATTAAAAATATCTTGAACCTCCGCCGTCTTTTTGTCGTCTATACTCTCAATGTCGTTCTCAGACAAAACACCCATTTCCATCAACTTTGCACCAAATGCCTTAATCGCATCTCTCTCCTTCCATGCGTTAACCTCGTCTTTCGTTCTATATGTCGCCGGATCGGACATGGAGTGTCCTCGATAACGATAAGTATTCACTTGCAATATATAAGGTCTGCTCTCTTTCCTAACTTTACCAATCAACTCTTTCGCCTTACTATAAACAGAGAAAAAGTCCATTCCATCAACGACCTCACCTTTAATTCCCATTGCCTCGCCTCTCTTATATAATTCCTCTTTGTTACAAGAATGTCTCTCGACGGCAGTTCCCATTGCATACTTATTGTTCTCGATTATATACAAAACTGGTAGATCCCACAGTGAAGCCATGTTCCAACTTTCATAAACCTGACCCTGATTAACAGCCCCATCGCCCATAAAAGTAAGACTTATATTATCTGTTCCTTTATACTTCTCTGCAAAAGCCAAACCCGTCCCAATCGGAACTTGTGCTCCAACAATCCCATGTCCGCCATAAAAATTCCCCTCAGGTGCAAATATATGCATTGAACCGCCCTTGCCCTTCGATAGACCGTCCTTACGACCAAACAGTTCACACATCACACCGTATGGATCCTTGCCAAATAAAACAGCCTGAGTATGACAACGATAAGACGTAATTATATTATCTCCATTCTGCATGCAAGCCTTAATACCGCACAAAACAGCCTCCTGACCGGTATACAAATGACAAAATCCTATAATCAGTCCTTGCGTGTAAGCAAAAGCACACTTCTCTTCGAACTTACGGATAAAAACCATCTCATTATATATATCTGCCAATCTATCCTTCGACAGATCGCAACTGTCAATATACAAATCCTTGCTACCCTTCTTTGTCATAGAATTCCTTACTAAGGCAACTAATAAAACTAATCATTTATTAAATTGCAATTTTTTTCATGACGCATCGCAACAACAAATCGTTGACACTATCTAATATATTTTTTGTCTATCCTACTCAATTCTAATTTTAGATTAGAAAGTAGGCAAAATATCAATATAAATATCACGACCAAGATGCTTATAATCGACGCTCTATAAGATGCATACTTTGCAATAAAACCTACAACCAAATTAGCTACAACGGCAACAAGATTCCCGCAAATCATTGCAAAAGATATAACCGTTCCTCTAACCGTTTTGTTTGAAAACTGCTCCAAATTTTTTTCCAACGAAACTTCGAGAAACACATAGCACAAATTAATAAGCATCATAAACGCACAAAACGTGTATGTATCATATACAACTGCACTCACCGTCCCAAAAGCCACTAACGCCAATATACAAATCACTATCTTATCAACGGAAAGTGCGGATTTAAAAAAGTATATAGATATAATCGATCCAACAACCGTGCACATCCTGACAACAGAAGCAATTAAAGCAATGTCAGACGCCGTCATTCCCATGTCGAGGAGTATCATGCTCGCAACTGAACCGAATTGCCAGGCAAAGAAAACCAAAATTCCATATATTGCAATAATATAAAGTACTATATTATTGTTTTTCACTACGACACTGGTCGTTTTTAAAATTTCTTTAAAAGACTTCGAGATAAATTGATCTAAATTATTTTGTGAATTGTTCGGTATAAGACTTACAAGTAGATAAATAGAAACAATATTTATTGCGATGCTTACCTTGATTAAAATATCATAATCATACATATTAAGCAATGCACTAGCAACGAAGTTTATCAAACCTATATATCCATTGATGACGAAATAGTATATAGACATCGCTCTTGGGAAAAACGATATTTTCCCATTAGCACGTAAATTGTTGTAAACAAAGGAACTAACTTTACCCTGAATCGTCCCCTCCGAGAGACCGTGTATTATCATGGCAATACATAACCATATAAATGTCTTACTATAAAGTAGCACTATATACCTCGCTAGCTTTATCAGTCTGCCTATTATAAATAGTGTTTTAGCTCCAAAACGATCAAAAATCAGCCCCATTAGTCCATCCCCGGCTATACGAACGATACGTTTCGACACGGCTATAATAGATATCTGCAACGGCAGCATCCCCAGGTGCTTCGAATACGGTATTATCATACAACTTATCATCGTCGTATTGAGTGCCGAACATAGATAAGTGCTAAATAAAAATCTTCTTAATCTAAACTCTCGCATGATTATTATGCGTGCATCGTGCATTTTAAATGCAAATAATTCTATATTCTATGCAAAATACACAAACGACCTTGATCGCAGAATATAATTGAATGCGGTCAATTCCTAGTTTCTGCGTCCTTGAACGTTCGCGAAAAGTTGTAGTAAATGCACGAATATAGCAATAAAATCTATGTAAAGTTGCAAAGCTCCAAATATTCCAACACGAGTAGCCATATTCGTATCTTTACACACGGAATAATACATATTACGCAAATTTTGTGTATCAAACGCAACCAATAACGTAAACACAACGACACTAACACACGAAATTGCAAAGGATAGACCATCACTATGTAAAAATATATTCACAATCGATGCGATCAAAAGACCCCACACTATCATAAAAAACATGTGTCCGTAACCCGATAAATCACACTTCGTTGTATACCCATAAAGACTCATTCCGCCAAACATCGACGCAGTGATAAAAAACGTCCTAGCAATGTCGACGCCACTAAATATTAGAAACAAACTCGATAGAGAAAGCCCCATCAATGTAGCATACAAAAAGTATAACCCCTTAATCGTGCTAATCTTCGCACTCGTTATCTTGAACGACATGACTATCGATATAATGAGTGGTGAAAAAGCAACAATCCATCCAAATGGACCGCTCATTAAAGCCAAAGCTAATCCGCTCTTAGCACTAAGCATCGCAACAACGGCACTGATACACAGTGCAACCGTCATATAATTATAAACACCAAGCATGTATCTCCTCAAACCTTCGTTGTAAGATACATCTCTCGCCCTCGATATTACACTACTAAGACCAACCATAACTCTACAAGATATGACATAATTATTCATTTTAAAATTCAAGATGTTTTAGACTGTGAGTCTTTACGTCCTATGCTCTACTCTGTAAATCTATTTGCACTATCGTATCAATTAAAAACACCAATTCGAAAAGACTTAATTAATCATATCAAATTGGCGATAATCAATTTCGTCTTCTTGACATTAATGATATCTTGAAGACGCTAACATTGCGTGCTCGTAGCTCAGCTGGATAGAGCGACAACCTCCTAAGTTGTAGGTCGGACGTTCGAATCGTCTCGGGCACACCATTCGCCGACATTAAAAAAAACTCAAAGCTATTAAAACTCATGAAATAATAAGTGCTCGTATTTCTTCACATCACCTATTATTTTTCTCAGACCGTTTATTAAACATAACTCTGGATCTTGTGGAACTAACGACTTCAAACCGGTCGTCTGTTCTATCACATAGTCTAAATTTGCAATTCTAGCACCACCGCCACACAAGATTACACCATTACGTATTATATCTTGCATTAATTCCGCCGGAACGCTCTCTAAAACATATTTAAGATTTTCAATAAGAAGATTCGTAAAACCGGCAATCGCAACAATTATATCCTCCTGTGATATTGTAATTTCTTGTGGATTCTTTGTCTCTATGTTTCTACCGTAGATAACGATTTTTTTCTGCTCCTCATTTGGACGTAAATACGCAATACCAATTTTCTTTTTTATATCTTCGGCAACATTTTCACCAATTAACAAATGATATTTATGACACAAATAATCAACAATTGATTTATCAATTTTTCTACCACCATACTTAAAGGTTTTATTCTTAATAATTCCACCGAGCGATATTGCTGAAATTTCTGTCGTTCCGCCACCAATGTCTATGACAACAACTCCGTTTGGTTTATCTATCCGGACATCGGCACCAATAGCAGACGCTATGCTTTCATATATCATATACGCACTTTTAACGTTGCATCTCTCAATGACCTCTTGCAATGTCCTTCTCTCCGCCTCGGTTGCACTGAATGGAACACCAACAACAACGATTGGTGCAAAAATCGATCTAGTTCCAATCGTATCAAATAAAAACTTTCTAACCATATCTTCAGATAGCGTGTTCTTACTTATTACGCCATCGTCTATTGGATATTCAATCTCTATCTTGAAAGGCACCTTTCCTATCATCTTCTTTGCTTCGTTGCCATATAAAAAGCCACTATTCACGCCATCTTCCGATATATACGACACAACAGAAGCCTCATTCAAGATGATTCCTTCGTCCTTAGTGCAAATTAAAGTATTCGCCGTTCCTAAGTCTATGCCAATAACATAATTGAACGTTTTATTCAGTAATCTGCTTTTACTCTTTTTAATTAACTGACATGCCCTTTTCAATCCGCATATCCATCGATTGTTTTTAAGAAAATTCTTCACATAGGAACATTTAAAGAATGAATGTTTTTTTTTATATTCAACTTTATATTTGACGTCCTTCCGTGCAACTAAATTTATGCCACGTCATCTTTTGATATCGCATCTATCTCTAACATTCAAAAAACACCAACGTCTAATATATCAATTTATAGATGCTGTCGTCTCAATATACCACTATTAGATATATAAACTTACGCTTCTAGTATGACATAGTATAAGTCTCTTGTTTTATCGTAAAAAAAATGTATACTCTTTTTGTATAAAAATGTTCTTTTTATCAAAACTTAAAGACAAAAATAGATCTATCGAAAATAACGAGAAAGCGTTCTCTAAGATGGTTCCCTATACTTATCATTACGACGAAAACACAGTC